>JAEUIL010000280.1 GCA_016794255.1 Planctomycetaceae bacterium
CGTGCGTGTCGGATGTCAAAATAGAATGTCGGTTACGACTTTGGCTTCGTAGCGAATTCACCGGCGGGTCCAACGAGTTTCGCGGGCTTTTTGCCTGCGGCCTCGATCGCTTCCCAAATCGCTTTCGGCGAGAGCGTCGTATTCGATGCCGGCACAATCGTCATCGTCTTCTCCGCGGCGTTTCCCTCGACTCGGGCAATGCCGGGCACCTTCGCCAGCACACCCTGCATTTTCTTGACACAACCACCGCACATTTCGCCGTCAATCGTTACGACTGTCGCATTGCTCGACGGTTCTGCACCGTTGAGCGAGACGACGGAAAATAGTCCGTTTGCAACGAGACATCATGCCAGAAAAGCTCGACGCATCATCACCAAACTCCTGATTGAATAGAACCATCGGCAGTAAACCCTAATCGACGGCAAGACGAAGCACAACCTTCACACACTTCCCTTATGCTTGCCGCAAAGCGGTGACAATCTCGGCCCGAGCCGCTTGCCACCCCGGCACGATCCCCGCCAGCACTCCGACAACAAGTGACACCGCCCCGCCCGTGACGAGCATGTCGAGCGACGGTTGAAAGGCGATCGTCACCCCTTCGGCTCCGACGGAAAAGCCGCCCCAGGCAAGCAAGATCATACCGATACCGATTCCTAGCGCACCCCCCGTCGCACTTTGCAACATGCTCTCGGCGAGCACCAAGCGGAAGATTCGCAGCGGTCGCAGGCCGAGCGTCTGGAGAACGGCATGTTCTTTAAGGCGGTCTTGAACGGCCATGACGGTCGTCGTTGCCACCAGCGCGAGAACGAGCCCAACGCAGGCGTATCCCAGCCAATGCGCCAAGCCAATCAGTTCGGCGAGATCGGCGAGCGTGTCGCGTTGAAATACCCCTTTCGACCGTGTCGTCGTGGCGACCGGGCCGCTGTGAAACGCGGCGTCGATCTGGCTCGCCAATGCATCAGCGTCCGCGTTGTCGGCTAGCTGGACTTCTAGTTGCGTAACGGTGCCGACGGAATTTTTGCCTCTTGCACGCTGCAAGAAATCGAGATGCGTAAAAATGAAATTGTCCTCAGCGGGGACGGCCGAACGGCAGGTTCCGACGACGCTCACCGTGACTTCGCCGAGCGTAAACTTCTGTCCGACTTTGAGTCGACGTCGGTTCGCGACGGCTTGGCCGACAATCGCGCCATCGGTCTTCGCCGCGTATTCAGTCCAACTACCGGTGAGGAGCGTCAAGTCGCGGGCGGACTGCAATTGGTCGGTCGGCAGACCGTGAAATACCACTACGTCAAGACTCGCTCGACAGTTGTTGGTGAATACCTTGATCGGAACGACACCTTTGACGCCCGGCAACTTGGCGACGGTGCGGGCGTAGTCCTCCGGTAGCTTGCTACTTGCAGGACAGAACCGATTTTCCTGAAACGTAATTAGCGTTCGTTCCGCCTGTTTGTCCTTCGTGAGCCGTTCCAATCCTTGCTGCACAGCTGTCACGAAACAGAAAACGAACAAGGCCACGGCTGAGCCGGTCACCGTGAGCAACGTCCGCCCACGATGACGCCACAGGCTCTTGAAGACGTAAGGAGCAAACCTGAACATGCTCACGCACTCCGTTCATGAGGATCGGAGCCGACGATGCTCACTTCACGGCCCTTCTCGATCAACTTGCCCTGTTCCAAACGGAGTTGTCGGGGAGCCAGCGCCGCGACCTTGGGATCGTGCGTGACCAAAAGCAGCGTCATACCTAATTCGCTATTGAGACGTTGAACCAAGTCGAGGATTTGTTCCGTCGTCACGGCATCGAGATCGCCGGTCGGTTCGTCGCCGACGATGATCGTCGGATTGGCGACGATTGCTCGGGCGATGCCCACTCTTTGTTCCTGACCGCCGGAGAGCTGTCGTGGGTAGTGATTGACTCGGTCGAGCAGACTGACCGCTTCAAGAGCGACTAGCACACGCTTGTGTCGTTCGGCCGCTGAGAACGGTAGCAGCAGCAACGGCAACTCGACATTTTCGTAAGCCGTCAGTACCGGGATCAGATTATGCATCTGAAAGATGTAACCGATGTTGGCGGCCCGCCAGTCGGCGAGTCGCGACCGCGAAAGTCGCGTAATGTCGGTGCCGCGCACGGTAATGCTGCCGGAAGTGGGTGGATCAATACCGGCCAGGGCGTTGAGTAACGTACTTTTGCCCGAACCGCTCGCCCCCATCAGGGAGACGAAATCACCTTGCTCGATGTCCAAGTCGACATCGTTTAAGGGAGTGATAATCTCGTCCCCTTTACGAAACTGTTTAGTCAGGCTGCGAATCTCAACGAGCGCCATGCCACGAACTCCCGATTGTTCAGTGCGATGCAATCCCTAACGTGCGATCCTCATCCGTAACTCGAATTCGAGCCCCCTCCTGAATCCCATCGCGCCCCGACACGATCAATTTGTCGAGCGGCGTGAGCCCCCCGACGACTTCGACCAATTCTTGATTGACCATTGCACCGAGCCGAATCGCTTGACGACGGGCGACGCCGCGTGTGAGATCGGCGATCCACAGCGTCGTACCTCCTTCGGTGGTCTCAACCAAGGTACGAGGCACCAATATTCGCAAGGGATCGACAGAACCGGGGTGTTGCTCTGACTTTCGCTCGGGCGCGATAAAACTCACTTGCACCAGCATTTCCGGCTTGATGACCGCCGGCGGATCGTGGATCGCCACCTTCACTTGCAGCGTGTTCTTCTGGATGTCCGCCTGCGACGTCGCCACGATGACTTCGCCTAACAATGGTGCTCTGAGAGCGGCAGATGTGATCTGTGCTTGGAATCCCGGCTGAACCTGCGACACGTCTTCGAGCCGCACGTCGGCCCTGACTTGGAGCATCTTCGGGTCGTAGAGCGTGACGATCGTCGCGGAGTCTTGCTCGGAAGCAGCGGCCAAACCCATCAGCCGCCGTCCTGGTTTCGCGACGACCGTTAAGACACGCCCCGTTATCGGTGCATGTACCGTCATCCGACTTAGTCGAAGTTGCGCAATTTCGACGGCGACTTTCGCTTGCTGAAGCTTGGCCTCGCCTGCCTGGACGTTGGCCCGGCTTTCCGACAGCTTCCGCGTTTCTTCGGTCTTCAATGTCAACTGCGAACGTAGCGCATCGCACTTCCGACCCCAAGCCGACAGTTCGTTTTGCAAGCTCGATCCACGTTCGACGAGTTGTGCGCGGGCGGCCGTCGCCGTATCGAATTCGCTTTGTGCTTGCTGGAGGGCACGCACTGTAATACTGTCGCCGACGCTCTTCTTGCCGGCGAGACTCTGTTCCGCGAGCAAGAGTTGCGATTGCGCAGTCCGAATTGCAAAAGGTAGATTCTTGATCTCCGTTTGCAACTTGGCCAAGGTGGCTTCCGCTTCCGCCAAAGCCGCTTGCATCTGTACCGGCTGCTCGAACTGAATCTTCGCGGCTTCGAGCGTCCCCTGTGCCAAAGCCAGTTCGGCTTCACGGAGTCGAACTGATGCTTCCGCATCGGCAACCGTCAGACGGGCATCCGCATCAATCAATTTGGCGATCGGCTGCCCTTTGACGACCGGCTGCCCCTCGGCAACGAGCAATTCTTCGATGACCCCTTCGACCAGCGCCGAAACGACGACGGCTGACGGTCGAGGTTCGACCCAGCCCGCCGCCTGAAACAGCGGCGTCCCTGCCTGCCTCACATCGGCCTGCGTCAGCACGACCGGCACGACGGTGACCGATCGAGCCGGCAGGAAACGCTCGCGTAATGACCACGCGACAACCGACACGAAGCCGGCCACGATCATCAGCGGAATGCCGTACCGCATGAGCGGTCGGCCTTTCCGCAAGATGGTTGTCGTTCCGGTATTCCCGCGGTCGACCGCCAATTGACGTAGATCAACTTGCGTAGCCATGTTTTTCACTCTCGGCCGGAATTAGTTACGGACATAGACACCGTCGGCTAGGACCGTCAGGTTTCCGGCGTCATCACGCTTGGCCCGGCCGTGGATGACAACGGTTTGCAGTTCTTTGAGGCCCAGCAATTTCCGAGCATCGGTCGCGACCGTCTTACCGCCGGCGTCGACAACTTTCACCATTGCTTTGGAAGAGGGTAGCTCGTCCGTGCTACAGCAATAGTCCCACGGTGTCGGGCAGCCTTCGTCGGCACCACACGGCTTCAACGCACTATCGACGAGCATGAACGCTGCTTGACCTTCGACCCACGGATTCGCGTCGCCGCCGATTCGACCGACGAGCGTCACTTCCTCATCCGTTTTCGCATCGGCCCGAGCTGCCTTGACGCCCTTCGCGCCGCTTGGCTCTTTAACAAGCCGAAAAACCGTTCCTTCCGCAGACGGTGCCGACACCTCGGACTTACTGCAACCGGGAGTCGTGCTCACGACCATCGTGATGGCGAACAGAAAAAAGCTGAAACTTCGCATGACAAAACTCCGTGTTGGAATGGAACTGACAAAGAATAGTTAGACGGCTTTGAGACCGTCGACGATCGGAAAACTCATGGCTTTAAGAGCCGGCGGGACGGCTCCTAACAATCCGAGTAAGAAACCCGTACCGCAGCCTACGAGGATGGCGGTGCTATCGACGCGCAGAGTAAACGCTCCCATCGTAAATCGCACGGCCGTGCCGTTGACGAGCACGAGTGCGACGATCGCGGCCAGAAGCGAGGCCGTGAGTGAAAGTAGCAGGGCCTCTTGGATCAAGCTGACCAGAATCGCACGGCGGCGAAAGCCGACGGCTTGCAGCGTCGACAACTCGCGTACACGTCCGACGACTGCACCGTACATCGTGTTGAGTCCGGTAAAGACTCCGGCGGCGGCGACTAAACCGACGATCAGCCAACCCAGCATCCGTACCGGCTGATAATGGCTTTGCAGGGCCGCATAGTATTTCGTCTCTGCGACAGCCTGGATTTCCAAGTCCACGCGCTCTTTACAGAATAGTTCGATGTCAGCCGAGCTTGCACCGGGAGCCAGCCCGACTGCGACGAGACTGATGTCTTGCCGCTTTAGCGCTTGCTGCAAATCGGACAGCGGAGCCCAGACTTCGGATTCAAAGGCCGAACCCCCGGCGGCAAATCGACCGCTAATTCGCCAATCGTGCCCATCGAATCGAATCGTACTGCCAACGGTCAACAAGGACGGGTCACAACCGAGCTTCGCCGCCGTCAGCCTTCCTACGAGAATCTCGCCGGTCGCCGGCCAAGTTCCTTCGAGCATCTGAACTTGACGTCGGAGCAGCGGCGCGGTCGATGTGACGCCACGCACGATGCCGAACGCCAGTGTACTGTCCGGCGACGTCGTGATCCGTGTGCCGACATATAACTCCGGCGAGACGTAGCCGACCGAGTAACGACGGCCCACGCCTTCTAAACTTGCGGCAAGCAAGGCTGCCGTTCGGGCCGGGATTGCCGAGTTCTCGATGTCCTCGGCCGCTCCGATGGAATAGACCAAGGTGACGCGTGGATCGCCGCTGACGTTGAGCGACGATTCGAGCCCGCTAATGAACGCCACGACGATGAAGACCAGCAAGACGACTAGAGTCAGCGCCGCCAACGTCAACGCAGTTCGCGCGGGCCTGCGAAACAGATTTCGCACGCCATAGTCCCACGGCAAAAGTCGCAAATGAAACACGGAGCGTTCTCGTTAGTTCGATCATGAGTTCAAGACGTCGCAACCGCGAAAGGCCGCAGCCGACGTACGAAGCGACGAGGTGCCGCAACCGAGAGGCCATCAAATTCGGGGTGCGCAGGGGCAATCCGAAGGGCCTTCGGTGCGAAATCGAGAACCGCTTACAACAAGAGAGACTGCATCGACAAACGCGGGCAGAGCCCGCTTTCGATGCCGTCTGGCGGTGTATTCTCTAAGGCGAATTGCTCGGATTGATGGAAACTTATTCGAGCAGTGAGATTGCGACAATTAATCCAGCTTAGGCTGATCGCAGGCGGGATCACAGTCGGCACCGAAACCGCACCTTCGCAAATGCAACTACACGAATCTTCGCTGTCGGTCGGTGGGCTCGGCGCTTCGTTCCGAGTCGCAGCATCAGCAGCATGCGAGGATGAACACTTCTCTGC
>JAEUIL010000298.1 GCA_016794255.1 Planctomycetaceae bacterium
GCGTGATACATCTGGGCCACTTCGCCGGCGTTGAGGCCCAAGGGCTTCTCGCACATGATGTGCTTGCCATGCTTGGCCGCGGCGATGGCGATCTCGCGGTGAGTAAAATTCGGCGTGGCGATAACGACCGCGTCGATCTCGGGATCGGCACAGAACGCCACAGCGTCGGTCGTTCCTTTGGCGCAGTTCCACTCCTGCTGACGCTTGGCGACCAAAGCCGGATCAGCATCGCACACGCCGCCCAACGTGCATCGCGAGTCGAGCCGAATGGCCGGGACGTGGTGATAGTCAGAAACGGCGCCAGCGCCGATGATGCCAATGCGAAGAGGACGTTGCGGAGTGGAACGGATCATGGGGAAGTGGTTGGTGGTTGATTGTTAGTGGTTGGTGGGGAAGAGGTGAGTAAGTGAGTAGGTGTGATGGGAGGCTCGCGGCATTCGCCACGTGTTACCAATCACTAACAACTAACCACCAACCACTCCTCCGCTCGCGGGCCCTGTATTGTGAAGCGACCGTACTTCGGCGACAAGGGGCGTCTCAAGCACTCGCGGCGCGGCGTTTGTGATCGAGCCGGTAGAGGTGCGAACGACCCCGTTTGCCGACGATCGTCGCGGCGTGCATGTGACGCAGACAATACGCGATCCGCTGAGCACGATAGCGGGCAATTCCCGCAGCAACGGCGAGCTCGGCCGTGTCGAACAGGGCGGGCAAGCTGTCCGGCAACAGCGAAATCAGGTCGGCCGGGGTCGCGAGCTGGCAGGTGTCGTGAATCGCGACGAGATGTTGATCCTCGACTTGATGATCGCGGTCGCGGCGTCGCCAGCGTCTGCCGTGGCCGGGATAACGCCACTCTTCCACATCGACGAGAGCCAAATCGAGCGTCAGGTTCGGATGCGGGAACACGCCGCGAAAGTAAATCAGCTCGTCAAACACATCGAGCATCTGGCCGCGTTTCGGACTGCGGCGTCGCTCGGCGACCTTGCCATTCTTGCGGCGACGTTTGATGAGCAGCTTGTTGGCCATGATCGGCTTGACGACTCGCACCGCGTGCTCGCACGTCAGCGCCATAATCTTGCGACGGATCGCCGAGAGCGACGCGAGTTGAATTTCGATTAGCTCGTCATCCACGACCGCATCAATGCGCCATTTGCCGAGCTTGACTTCGGTGCGCGCATCCTCGCCAGCATAGATCTCTTTCAACTGGCGGTGCAGGGAGTATTCCATGGGGCAAAGTTGTTGGTGGTTAGTGGCTGGTGGTTAGAGCGTGTTTCCAGAGCCGTTCTTAACTAACAACTAGCCACCAACCACCAACCACTCTTCCCACTAATGGACCAAGAACAATCCGCTGACAAATCCGGCTTGGAAAACCGCACCGCGAGCGCTGATCGGGAAGCTCGGAATGTGCATGGGAATGCAGTTGCCGGGTCGATAGTAGCCAAGCGAGTAGACGCATTCGTTCGGCAGCTGCATGCCCATCTTGTAGGGCAAGATCGCGGCCGACGTGAAGAAGTGTGCCGCAGAGAACAACGGCTGAATGCCCGGGGCAAGCGAGTGCCCATAGCGTTCGACGCGCGGCTCTTCGAAGTACAGCGGCTTGCTGCACAAGTTCGACGCTTTCCAGGTGTAGAGCGTGTCGTCCCAGCAACGCGGTTCAAAATGACCGACGAGCTGCACTTCGCAAGGAAACGAACCCGGCTCGGGAACGACCCGTGGTGTCAGAGCGCAGATGCCGCGAAAGGTAATGTGCTCGTCTTCGCAATCGACCGTCGGCACGTTCAGGTCGCGGCAACGACCGCCGGGCCCGCATTGATCGGTATCGGCGGTTTGACTGTCGGTTGAGCGATAGCCGCGGCCGCGCGGTTCGTCGGGCCGACGGCGGTTGTCGTTCGGCGTTTCGCCGGGTGGTCGGTCAAAGCCGAACAGTCGCCGCTCGAACGATTCCGGAGCGGGATCGACGTTCTGCGGATTATCGTTAAGCCCGGGAGCTTTATTCGCTGGCTCAGGGACTTTCGCGGCGACGGCCGGTTGCGTCGGGAGCGGCTGCCCCTTCGAGGACCATTGCAGTTTCGGCGGCGCGACGGTTGGCTGGGTTGCGGGTTCGGCGGAAACTCGTGGCGGGGCCGGCGTCGGCTCGGCCGTGAACTGCACCGGTTGAACCGCGTTTGTCGCTGGCTCGTCGCTCAGCTGGTCGTGGGACGGCGCGCCCTTCGCGAGTTGCGGCACATACGCCGGTCGCCATTTGAGCGACGCGCCGGTGTTCGAGCGAGCAGTAGTCGCTGAGTTCACAGGAACTGAAGTCCCGCGTGTCGCCCCTGCATAAGAGACACTTGCCGACGATGCGGTGCCCTTGGCTTTCCATTGACTTGAGCCGGATTGCTCCGTTGTGGTCGTGGCGGCCCGTGCCAAAGAAGCGAGCGACAGCAAGGTGACGCCCCCCACCAATGCAGCCCATAAAAAAGATCGAATCACCGAGGGTTGAGTCGCGGCGTCGACGCTCGCCGGCACGGCAACCCAAGCCCCGCGTGCCGTGCGATCGTAACGATATCTACGAATGGTCGCCGGACGAAAACTCCGGCGAACTATAGTTCGGCGACTCTTGAGTGATCGCGATGTCATGAGGGTGGCTCTCCCGGACACTGGCGGCAGTGACTTGGATAAACCTGGCTTTCGTTCGCAACCCTTCGATGTCTCGCGTGCCGCAATATCCCATCCCGGCACGCAAACCACCGACGAGCTGATAGACGAACGGCCCCAAGGGGCCACGGAACGAAACACGTCCCTCGACACCTTCGGGCACCAGCTTGTTCGTACCGCGTTCGCCTCGTTGCCGATAGCGTTCGCTCGAGCCTTTGACCATCGCCCCCATGGAACCCATGCCACGGTAGACTTTGAACGTTCGGCCCTGGTACAGGATCATCTCGCCGGGACTTTCGGTCAGTCCGGCGAACAACCCTCCGATCATCACAGCACTCGCCCCGGCCGCGATCGCCTTGGTGATATCGCCCGAGTAGCGAATTCCACCGTCGGCAATGATCGGCGTGTCCGTGGCTTGCGCCGCTTTCACCGCGTTCATGATCGCCGACACTTGGGGCACACCCACGCCAGAGATCACACGCGTGGTGCAAATCGAACCCGGTCCAATACCGATCTTCACGGCATCAGCCCCGGCCCGAATCAAATCAGCGGCGCCTTGCTCCGTGGCCACATTGCCAGCCACGACGTCAATGTCCCACCGCTGCTTCAAATTTCGCACCGTCTCGAGCACGTTGCCCGAGTGACCGTGAGCACTGTCGACCACCAGCACGTCGACCCCTTTCGAGATCAAGCTAGCGGCCCGTTCGTACTCCTGAACACCGATCGCAGCCCCGACCCGCAACCTCCCCTGCTTGTCTTTGCAGGCTTTGGGGAATTTGCGCATTTTGTCGATGTCTTTGATCGTGATCAGTCCGGTCAGGCAGTACTTTTCGTCAACCAGGAGCAGTTTCTCGACTTTATTTGCCGTTAAAATCTTCTCAGCTTCCTCAAGCGTTACATTTCCCGTAGCCGTTACGAGGTGATTCTTCGTCATCACCTCGCCCACTGTGAGCTGATTGTTCTCGAGAAACCGCAGATCGCGACGGGTGAGAATTCCGATGAGTTTGCCCCCCGTCTCGGTGATCGGTACGCCGGAGACGTTGTGCTGGTCCATGACTTCGCGAGCTTTGCCGACTGTGGCATCAGCTGGCAGCGTTACCGGATCGACGATGATGCCGTTGGCCGAGCGTTTGACCTTGTCGACCTCTTCGGTCTGACGCTCGATGTTCATGTTCTTATGAATGATGCCGATGCCCCCCTCTTGAGCCAGGGCAATGGCCATCTCGGCCTCGGTAACCGTGTCCATCGGCGACGACAGCAGCGGGATATTGAGCTCGATCCGCTTGGTGAGCCGCGTGCTGACATCGCACTCGTGCGGCACGATTTCGCTGTAGGCGGGTTCGAGCAGAACGTCGTCGAAAGTGATGCCTTGGTAGGCGATTTTGTCCGTCATGGCCGACAGTCTCGCAAGGGCGGCTGAGGGGAAACTCGCATTATGGCGGCAGGGGGGCGGAATGGCAAAGGGCCGACGCATCGAATCGAGACGAATCGGTTTTCCGTAGGAAATGCCTCCAGTCCGACGGAAATATGCAGTTTGCCCAACGGACAACCGAGCCGATCGAAGCGGCGAGAATTCGTTCGACTCGTCCCGATGGGTCGTTACCATGGGGCTCAATCACGCGGCGTTCCCACAGCATTGCGTGGGAACCTCCGTTGAATCGCAAGCCCCGAGGTGTCTGAGATGAACCCCTTGTGTCTGAAGATTTTGTTCGGCATCACGGCGCTGCTCGTCTTGAATCGAGCGACTCCGATCGAAGCCGCGGACCGGCCGAATTTTGTGCTGTGCATGGCCGACGATCTCGGCTGGGGCGATGTGGCGTACAATGGCAACCCGGCCGTACAAACACCGACTCTCGATGAACTCGCCCGCTCGGCGGTGCGGTTCGATCGTTTTTACGCGGCGCACAATGTTTGTTCGCCGACACGAGCCGCGTTTCTCACCGGCAGAACTCCGACTCGCTGCGGCGTTTTCTCCTGGGGTTGGTCATTGCGTCCCGAGGAAGTGACGCTCGCCGAGGCTCTTCGGCCCGCCGGCTACACCACCGGACATTTCGGCAAATGG
>JAEUIL010000311.1 GCA_016794255.1 Planctomycetaceae bacterium
GAAACCTACACTGCCGAGTTGTTGTCGCACGATCCGAAGACCGATCTGGCCGTCATCAAGATCGAGGCCGACCACGAATTCGAGATCGCTCCGATCGGCACGTCGTCCGATCTCATGCCGGGGGAAGATGTGATCGCCGTAGGCAATGCGTTCGGTTACGAACACACCGTGACCCGGGGCATCATCAGTGCATTGCATCGTACGGTGCAGGTCAGCGACACGCAGTTCTACGAAGACCTGATCCAGACCGACGCCAGCATCAACCCCGGCAACTCGGGCGGGCCGCTGTTGAACATCGATGGGCAAATGGTGGGCGTCAACGTCGCCGTTCGCGCCGGAGCGCAGGGGATTGGCTTCGCGATTCCGATCGACACCGTGTTGTGCATCGCGACCGACTTGATGAGCGTGCGTCGCTTGGAGAACAAGTGGCACGGGCTCGATTCAAAGCAACTCGTGGCCCACGAGACCGAGGGCGTGCTCGTGCAGGGCATTGATCGCGAAGGGCCCGCCGCGACCGGTGGGCTGTTGCGCGGCGATGTGATCACGTCGATCGATCAGAAGCAAGTTTCTCGGCCGCTCGACATCGAACGTCGGCTGTTGGGCCGCAAGTCGACCGACACCGTCGAAGTCACCGTGCAACGGAACTCGCAGCCGGTCTCGCTCAAGTTGGCCCTGAGCGCGCTGCCGCAAGCGGAGCAAAAGGCCGAACGACCCCGCGACCAAGTTTGGGACACACTCGGCTTGAAACTCGAGCAAGCCCCGGCGAGTCGCTTTCAGGGGAGTCGTTCGCCGTATCGCGGTGGCATGACCGTGGTCGACGTTCGTCCCGACGGCCCCGCCGCCAAGCAAGGCATTCGCCGCGGTGATGTGCTCGTCGGCATGCACCTTTGGGAAACCGTCTCGACCGAGAACGTGCAGTACGTTCTGAATCATGCCGATCTGGGGCACGATCCGGTCAAGTTCTTCATTCTGCGGGGGAGCGAGACGCGCTTCGGCCATTTGCAGTTGGGCTCGCGTACGCAGCGGTAGGGCGTTGCAGCAGCTAAATCACGCTCACGCCCTGGTCACGATTCTCGTGAGTCTGCGGGCCAAAGCCGGCTGCTGTCGTTGACCGGCCCACGCTGGTGATGTATAAGCGATTCTTGATCGACCTGCCTGTCAGATCCCGCCAGCTCAATCGCCCCCGCCTGGAGCGTTCGTCGCATGTCGCATTTGAATCGTCGCGCTGCGCTGCAAATCGGCGCGGGCTTGTTTGGGCTCAACCTGCCGCAGTTCTTGCAGGCTGCCGCGACCCGCACGGGCTCGAAACGCGATGTGTCGTGCATCTTCATCTTTCTGGCCGGCGGTGCGAGTCAGTACGAGACCTTCGATCCCAAGCCTGACGCTCCGGCCGAGATCCGCGGGCCGTGGAATCCCATTCAAACCAATGTGCCCGGCACGGTGATCTGCGAGAAGCTGCCGCTCTTGGCTCAGCGGATGGATAAGGTCGCAATCATTCGCTCGTGGCAAGGCAAGAACGGCGGTCACGACACCGGCACGCAGCACGTGGCAAGTGGCTTTCTGCCGCAAGGACGCGCTGGCCAGTACTTCCCCAACTTCGGCTGTCTCGTCAGTGCGTTACAGGGCAGCAAGATCAAAGGCATCCCGCCCCATTTCGGTTTGCCTGTCGCGGTGCGATACACGACTCCGCCGGGCTACCTGGGCTCGGCCTACGACGCGTTCAACATCGCCGGCGATCCGACGCGTAGCGAGATCCAGGTCAACAAGTTGAACGTGGCGGCGAACCGCTTCGACGAACGACGGTCGATCCTGACGCAGATGGAGCAACTCAGCGAGTTGGCCGGGTCGAAGCTCAGCCCGTTCGCGACACACGACAAGTTTGCTGACGAAGCTCTGGCGATGCTGACCGGCGGTTCGCTGGCCAAGGCCCTGAAGCTCGACGACGAGCCGCTGGCGCTGCGCGAGCGGTACGGTATGAATATCTATGGTCAACGCGTGCTCTTGGGCCGGCGGTTGATCGAGACCGGGGCGCGATTTGTGACGATCAATCAAGCCGTGCAAGGAGGTCTGTTCGGCGAAGGAACCACCAACGGCACTTGGGATACGCATCATCTATCGTTCGATTCAATGATGTCGTTTGCTCACGAGCCAGCGAACATCCCCAAAGGTTACCCGTGGCATCGTTACGACGGCCCGGGCAATCTGCCGCAACTCGACATGTCGCTGTCGACGCTGCTCGATGATCTCGACGAGCGCGGCTTGCTCGACACGACGCTCGTGGTTGCCGTCGGCGAGTTCGGTCGCACGCCGCGGATCAACAAGGACGCCGGACGCGATCATTATCCGAATGCCGGTTCGCTATTGATGGCCGGTGCCGGGGTGAAGCGAGGTGCGGTGATCGGCGCGACCGATCGCAATGGCGCCGCGCCGGCCACGCGCCCCTGGACGCCCGAGGATGTCGGGGCATCGATTTATCACGCGCTCGGCATTGATCCGCACCGTACGCATTTCCCCCGTTTGCCGCGCCCCACGCCGATCTCGGACGGCCAAGTGATCGACGGTCTGTTCGGCTAAGCCGTCGCGGATGCATCCAGCGAACTTCGCATCAGCGCTGTCGACGTGCGACCAGGATCGTAATATCCGGAATGCGCGTGGTGATGACTTGGTCAAGTCGGAGACCAGCAAGTTGAAAGAGCTCGGTGAATTCGCTGAGCGTACGCACCCGACCGCTGGTGCTGGAGTAGACGAGATCGTTCAACTTCAGCAAGCGATCGGCGCCATTCGCCGGATTGAGCACGCCTTGGATAACCAAGAGCGGTGACGTGGATGACATCGCCTGAGCCGTATGGCGCAGGATCTGAACAGCGCGTTCGTCATCCCAGTCGTGGAGCACGTGCTTCAGCAGATAGATGTCTCCGCCCGCAGGCACCGACTCCAGAAAGCTGCCGCCGATGGCCTCGCAACGAGCGTTCAGTTCGGCCGCGGCTATTCGCATCTTGGCTTGTTCGATCGTCGGTAGGCGATCGTACAAGAGGCC
>JAEUIL010000324.1 GCA_016794255.1 Planctomycetaceae bacterium
CCGCACGCCACTCGCGCCAGCTTGTTGAGCGGCTTGGGCGAGCGAGACCCGCACCCGGGCGAGATCGTCGTTGGTGAGTGGACCGTGAATGTCACCGGCGACGACGAGCGTTTGCACGTTCAAGGCGCGGCACTGTTCGAGTCGTCGCGCGAACAGATCCCAATGCTCGCGGCGAGCGTCACCTTGGCTGGTGAGCAGCCCGCCTTGAAAACTTGCCACGGGAGTGGTCACGCCCGACTCGTCGCACAGCCGGCGCACGTCGGCCAGCGTGTGATCTTTCAAATACGTGTCGAGCTTGCCGAACCACAGTTCGATCGAACGACATGCACCGGCGGCGTAGTCGACGATATCGGTCTCGAACGGCGCGTGCAGCGAGCAGACCTGGCTGAGTGTGGCGATCATGGATCGTGACCCATTTCAGATATTCGAGTAAGGCGAGCTGAGGCGAGTCGGGGACCAAGGATGAGAAGACAATGGAACAGAAGGACGCAAAGAGCGCAAAGGAATTCGGAGTGATACCGGTTGAGATCGTGTGCCATGTCCACGTCTTCGTGGACATGCGTTTCACCGGGGAAACATTGCCACGCGGACGGGGCAATGGCACACAACTTTTCCCACCGGGCATCAACACCAAAGATTCAATGCCCTTGCTGTCTCCCTGATCGACTCTGCATTTCTTCTCTTCTTTGCGCTCTCTGCATTCTTCTGTTCCAACGCCTTTTGTCAGCAGCTGTGTGCGGCCATGTCCGTATACACCGCGCCCACCGGTCGCGGCTTTATGTCGTGCCGCGCAGCAACTTGCTGATCTCGGTCACGGCTTCGTCGCCGCGCACGCGCCATTGTTTGAGCGAGTCGCGATCACGGATCGTCACCGAGCCGTTCTGCATCGTCTCGCCGTCGACCGTAATGCAATACGGCGTCCCCACCTCGTCCTGACGCGCGTACCGCCGACCGACCGCCCCTTTCTCGTCGTAGAACGCGTTGAAGTGCTGCTTCAGATCGCGATAGATCTTCTGCGCCACCTCGGGCATGCCATCTTTCTTCACCAGCGGGAACACCGCCGCCTTGATCGGCGCCAGTCGCGGATGCAGCTTGAGGAACACCCGCTCGCGCGGATTGCCGTTCTCGTCGGGCACTTTGTCTTCGTGATACGACTCGCACAGGAACGCGAGCGTGGCGCGATCGGCGCCGGCCGAGGGCTCGATGACATGCGGCACGTACCGTTCACGGGCTTGATCGTCGAAGTAGCTCAGATCTTTGCCGCTGCCACGATGCCTGGGCTTGCCATCCTCGCCGAGTTCGACCGCCAGATTGCCCGCGGCGTCTTTGGCGAGCTTGCCTTCCATGTGGCTGCGCAGATCAAAATCGCCGCGATGGGCAATCCCTTCCAACTCGCCGAACTCGCCCGAGGGCAAGAACGGGAACGCATATTCGATGTCCGCCGTGCCGCACGAGTAATGCGACAGTTCGTCCTGGTCATGATCGCGCAGTCGCAGCCGTTCGCCGGCCAAGCCGAGATCGAGATACCACTTGTAGCGACGATCGCGCCAGTATTGGTACCACTGCCGCGATTGCGAGGGATGGCAGAAGAACTCGATCTCCATCTGTTCAAATTCGCGCGAACGGAACGTGAAGTTGCGCGGCGTGATCTCGTTGCGAAAACTCTTGCCGATCTGCGCGATGCCAAAGGGAATGGCGACGCGCGAGGAATCGAGCACGTTCTTAAAGTTGACGAAGATCCCCTGAGCTGTTTCGGGCCGCAGAAACGCCGCCCCTTCCTCGCCGCTGAGTGCGCCAACATACGTCTTGAACATCAGGTTGAACTCGCGCGGCTCGGTGAGCGTGCCGAGTGTCTTGGCGTCGGGAGCGAGGACTTCGGCAAAGTTGCTGACCTTGGTCAGACTAATGAAGTCCCCTTCCCAAGCGAGTCGCTCGGCATCTTTGGCGCGCAGGTTGAAAAACTTCAACGCACGATGCTGCGTGTCTTCTTCCTCGTGACCGATCTCGGCTTGCGTGCCGACGAAGATCCGTTGTCCGTTGTAGCTGACCCACCGGCCCCGCACCTGATCGTGGCGATAACGCTTCTTCGACTCGCGGCAATCGACCATGAAGTCATGGAACAGATCGTAGTGGCCCGAGCATTTCCAGACTTGCGGATGCATGATGATCGTGCAGTCGAGACCGGTCATCTCGTAGGTGCTCGGCGCGCCGGCATGCACGAGCAACTCGTCGTGGCCGCGTACCATCTCGTTCCACCAGGCGTCCTTGACGTTCCGCTTCAGCTCGACCCCCAACGGACCGTAATCCCAGAAGCCGTTGAGCCCGCCGTAAATCTCGCTCGATTGGAACAAGAAACCGCGGCGTTTGCAGAGCGAGACGAGTTTGTCCATTTCCATGGCGAACAAGCGGGGCTAGAGAATCGTGAGCAAAAACTGTCGGCGCGAAACCGCAAGCGAGCGGCCGGATCGGTCGACTGGACAAGAGTCCAAAATTCAAACGACATCGCGGCTCGCTAGCGGTTTCGCGCCTACGCGAGACAAGTCCCCCAGTTTACCGGGCGCTCGTCCCGGGGTCTACCGCAGCCGCAAGCTCATGGTGGCCGGATCGAGCTCGGGCAGCACGTCCAGCGAGTCGAGTTGTGCCGCCGCGACAAGGTCGGCATCTTGCCCGAGCGCGAGCAGATTGCGACCGCCGAGACTGTTGCGCAGCGCCGTGGCGATCGCGGCGTGAACGGCATCGCGCGGCGCATCGGCGAGCGGCCCGAGCAGCCCGTTCCAACCGTCGAGCACCATCGCCGCCTCGTCGTCGAGTTCGTACTCGTCGAGCCGACCAGCGACCAAGCCCGCCACAATCGCACCGGCCCCGAGCGCATCGTCGCGGGTGATCTCGCCACGTGTCCCCGCGCACACGATGCGGACTTTCGCCTCGTCACGCAGCGCGTTGACCACCGCATGGCGATTGACCAGCGCTCCGGCGATGATGCGCTTCGCCGTGCGGCACTTGAGCAGCGCGCGGGTGCCGTTGGTCGTGGTAAAGAACACGGCCCGACCGGCGACGGCGGGTTGCGTGTACTCGCTCGGCGAGTTGCCCAAATCGAAGCCGTCGATCTTCACCCCTTCGCGCTCGCCGCCGAGCACCGTCGCGCTTTGCCACCACGCCTTGGCTTGGGCCACGGCCTCGTCCACTTCGCCACACACCACGACCTCACGGGCCGACGCCGCCAGTGCATGCGCGATGGTCGTCGTGGCCCGCAACACATCGACGGCCACCGCCGCCGCGCCGTTCAACGCCGTTACGTCGGTCAAGTCCGGATGCAAGTCGACGGCAATCTGCCTCATGATCGAGTCCCCACAACATCAAGCGAGTTTGAGCGGCGAAGATTTACCGCCCTG
>JAEUIL010000352.1 GCA_016794255.1 Planctomycetaceae bacterium
GGAGAGGGGTTAGAAGCATTCAATTGACCTCGATCATGATCGCTGCCGCGCCGCTGATTTCCATTCGCCACATCACCAAACGCTACCCGGGCGTCGTGGCTCTGGACGATGTCACGTTCGACGTTGCGCCCGGCGAGTTACGCGCGATCGTCGGTGAGAACGGGGCTGGCAAGAGCACGCTGATGAAAATTCTCAGCGGCGTCGTCACCGAATTCGACGGCGAACTGCGGCTGCGTGACGTCGCCATGAATTTCACCGGCACGCGCGACGCCGAGCAGGCGGGCGTCTCGATCATTCACCAAGAGCTGAACCTCGTCGAACAACTGTCGGCGGCGGCGAACGTGTTTCTCGGCCGCGAGTTGACCCACGGCGTGTGGCTCGACGACCGAGCCATGGAGCGCCGCACGGCCGAGTTGCTCGCCGAGTTGGAGTGCGACATCGATCCGCGCTCGCCGGTGGCTACGCTCCGCGTCGGCGATCAGCAATTGGTCGAGATCGCCAAGGCGCTGGCGCTCGAGACCGAAGTGCTCATCATGGACGAGCCGACGAGCGCTTTGAGCGAAAGCGAAGTGGCCCGGTTGATGCGCGTGATCGGCCGGCTGCGCGAGCGCGGCGTGACCATCCTGTACATCTCGCACAAGATGGACGAGGTGTTTCAGTTGGCCGACTCGATTACCGTGCTGCGCGACGGTCGGCACGTCGAGACGCTGGCCAAGGCCGACACCAACCCGCGCGAGATCACGCATCGCATGGTGGGCCGCGAGATCGAAGCGACGCATGTCGAGCCACGCCCCATCGGCGATGTGGTGCTCGAAGTGCAAAAGCTGTCACTCGCTTGGCCCGGTCATGCCCGACGCTGGCGACTCGAAGAGATCAGCTTCTCGGTGCGTCGCGGCGAGATCGTCGGCATCGCTGGACTCATGGGGGCCGGTCGTACGGAACTGCTCGAATGCTTGTTCGGCGCGAGTACCTTGCCGCCGCTCGGTCGCGTGTTGCTCGAAGATAAAGTCGTCAAGTTCCGGCATCCGGCCGAGGCCCGTGAGGCGGGCTTGGCACTCGTGACCGAAGATCGCAAGCGACTCGGGCTGTTTGCCGATCTGACCGTCGGACAGAACATCACGATTTGCGAGTTGCTCCACGCACTCGAATGGGGCTTGATTCAACCGCGGCGCGAGGCGGCGATCGCCGGTGAAATGGTCGATCGGTTGGGCGTGAAAACCGCAGGGCTCGACGCCGCGATCACGAGTCTCAGCGGTGGCAATCAACAAAAGGCAATCATCGCCCGGTGGCTATTAGCGAAACCCAAAGTGCTGTTGCTCGATGATCCGACGCGCGGAATCGATGTCGGCGCGAAAGCCGAGTTGTATCGGCTCATGGATCAACTTTGCCGCGAGGGGTTGTCGATCGTCGTCACCAGTAGCGAACTGCCCGAGTTGCTGACGATCAGCGATCGGATTTTGGTATTGTGCGAAGGACGGCTCACGGGCGAGTTTCGTCGCGCCGAGGCGACCGAACAGCGGATCATGGAAGCGGCGACGCGTGTGGCGTAGTGTGTGGTCCGCCACGGCGCGAGAAACAATCGTGTGCCATGCCCACGCCGCGTGGGCATGCTTCCTCGGTACCACGCATGTCCACGCAGACGTGGACATGGCACACATAATCAAACCGTACCACCGCGACCACCGCTCGCGACTTTGTGACCGCTCCTCACTCGGCTAGAATATCGCACTCACGTCGACACGCCTCTCCCCCGAGCCACGCGCCATGCCCACCTGGATTCTGACCGACACTGCCAACGATCTCTACCGCGAAGATTTCCACATCGGACCGGGCGACCTCAAAGAGCCGACGGCGAACTTTAGCGTTCGCAAACGGACGCTCCGCGGCGGACTGCGCGATGGCGTCGAGATCATCGAAGTCGACAACGGCGCGTTGCGGTTGACCATCGTGCCGACGCGCGGCATGAGTCTGTGGAAGATGTGGACCGGCGAACACGAGATCGGCTGGCGATCACCTGTGCGGGGACCGGTGCATCCGAAGTTTGTGCAACTCGACGCGCCCAACGGCGTCGGCTGGTTGCAAGGTTTTGACGAATTGCTCGTTCGTTGTGGCTTGGAGAGCAACGGTGCGCCGCAATTCAAACCGACCGGCGAGCTTGAGTATCCGCTGCACGGCCGGATCGGCAATCTGCCGGCCCATCAAGTCGAAGTGACCGTCGATCCCGAGCGGCAAGAGATTCGCGTCAGTGGCGAGGTCGACGAAGGCCGGCTGTTTGGCAATCGCTTGCGGCTCAAAGCGACGTATGTCACCAAGTTCAACAGCACCCGGGTCGGCGTCATCGACGAAGTCACCAACCCCGGCGCGGTGCCGAGCGAACTCGAACTGCTGTATCACATCAACGTCGGTCATCCACTCGTGACCGGCGGTGCCCGAGTGCATTGTCCGGTGAAGAAACTCGTGCCGCGCACGCCGCATGCCGCGAGTTTAGTGAAGAGCTGGAACGAGTATCCCGCTCCGCAGCCCGGCGTGCCCGAGGTGGTGTACTTCATGGAACTCGCGCACGACGCTCAAGGCCGCACGCGCGCGTTGCTCGAAGGCGCGCACGGCGAACGGGGCCTCAGCGTGCTTTATCGCCGCGAGCAGTTGCCCTATTTCGCGTTGTGGAAGGCCCCGCAGGCGCTCGAGGACGGCTACGTGACCGGCCTCGAACCTACGATCAATTGGCCGAACCCGCGGAGCTTTGAGAAAGAACATGGCCGCGTGGCGACGATCGCCCCGGGAACGACGCGGCGGTTCGAGGTGGATCTCGAAGTTCACGACACACCCGCGGCAGTGGCCCAGGCGCGACGCGATGTCGACGCACTGGCGAAGGGAATCACGCCGCAGATCTTCGATCAGCCGCAGCCCGACTGGTGCGCATGAGTGATTGCACGTAGCCGAACTCGCCAGAGTTCGGGAGTCTTTTGACAATGCCCCGAACTCTGGCGAGTTCGGCTACGAAGATATTGCAGCGATTCGTGTTTGCTCACGGCAACGTTTTCAGGAAATCGCGCATCGCGGCGAGGCCGTCGCCGTTGATCGGATCGTTGTGACCACTGCCGCGGAGCACCACGAGCCGCTTCGGTTCCTGAGCCGCGGCGAACAAGCGCTGGCCGAGCGCGAGTGGAATCAACTGATCGTTGTCGCCGTGGAGCATCAACATCGGGCCGGCGAAATCCTTAATCAGACTCAACGAGTCGAGCCGCGAACGCATCAACCAATGCGTGGGGACAAACGGATAACGCAGCGCCGCGACATCCGGCAGCGATGTAAAGGGGCTGATCAAGATCAGAGCTTTGGCTCCGTCACGTGCCGCGAGATCCACCGCCACGCCCGTCCCCAGCGATCGGCCCGCCAGGATCACATCTTGCTCGGCCACACCGGTCCGCTTGGCCAACCAAGCTCGCGCCGCTCGGGCGTCGGCCAGAACACCTTTCGCGGTCGGGCTTCCTTCACTGCGACCGTAACCGCGATAGTCGAAGACCAACACGGCGGCGTCGCCCAACTCTCGCAACTCGGCCCCGTCATGTCCCCACATCGCCACGTTGCCCGCGTTGCCGTGAGCAAACAAGATCGCCTTTCCCGGCTGCTCGTGATTCAAGAACCAACCGTGCAGCTTCGTGCCGTCGGCGGCGGTGAAGGTGGCATCCTCGAACTGAAACTTGGGTTTCCAGTCGCCACGTGGATAGCGTGCCGGGACGAACAGCATTTGCTCTTCGAACCACATCATCAACCCGAGCAGGCCGGTGTAACTCAACAGCAACACGCCCGCCGCCCGCGCCCACCACGGAGTCCGCGCGACCAAACCATTCCGCGAGTTGGATGTGCGAGCTACTGCCATACTGAAAGCATAGGCGTGAGCCCCGCCCGAGGCAAATTCGCCACGTTCCCTGCATGAGACGGTAGCGCATTTCGTAGCCGAACTCGCCAGAGTTCGGGAGCGTCTGAGTAGGCCGTCATTCCCCGAACTCTGGCGAGTTCGGCTACCGACGGGATCCCGATGCGCTATTTGAATTGATACTTCGGGTTGTTCACATCGAAGTCGAGATCGGTGAAGCCGTTGTTTAGCTTCAGATTGAGATACGTGTACTCTTCGACCAGAATCGGCTCGCCACCCTTTTCGGTCGGCCAATCGTAGGACTCATAGCGGATCGGCACGTTGAGTTCGGTATCGAGATAGATGCGGGCAATGTGGAAGCTGAATTCCTTGCGCGGATGCGGATGGTTCACCTCGTAGCAGGTGCAATCGCGACCGTTGATCTTGGCTCCGGGCAGAATCTTCATCGCACACTCGCCGTATTTCATGTCGTTGGTGCCGACCTCGAGCAAACGTTCGACCATCCGTTTGACACCCATTTCGGTGATGGGATAGCGATTGCCCGACATGGCGAGCATGCCCGTGGGGTTGAGCGACACGGTGCCGATCAATCGCGCCTTGAGCCCATTAGGATGCGCGAGCAGATTGCCGTCGTTCTTGCCTTCGATATAAATCGATTCTTGCCCCTTGAGATCGGCCGGAGCCAGGAAGTAGATGTACACGCTGAACGGTTGATGACGGACTTTGACGAACAGGTACTGATGGTCGCCGAGGACGCCATCGATCCGCTCGCGCTTGACCATCGTGGCCGAGTAGTCTTGAATCTTGGCGATCGATTCCATCGAGCTATGCGCGCGGGCGATCGCGGGTGCCAGCGGATGCTCGCCCGGCTGCGCGGCGGGGATCGTGGGCGATGCCGTCGCAGGGGGCTCACCAAAGTACGCCACCGGTTGCACCGGCTGACGCGTTGTCCGATCGGGAGTCGCTGGCGTCGTCGGTCGTGCCCCCACGGTCGATCGCGCTGGTAGCGGCAACGGTTGAACGTTCGCCGCACTCGGATTGCGCTGCAGATTGTTGTCGAACGGAAGCGGGTTGGCCGGGGGAACGGCACTCGGCAGCGGCAGCGCGTTCTGCGGTGCGGCAGTCAGCGGCTGGCCACTCATCGGCAGACCGGTCGACGGCAACACGTTGCTCATCGGCGGAGCGAGCGGCAATGCGGAGGCAGTCGGCCCGGACTTGCGAATCTGCGGAATCACGGATCCGCGCGGCGTCGCAACTCCCCCGGGCGACGAACTCGCCGGCTGCTGAGCGGCGACAAAGGCCGCTCCCACGAGCCACACCGCGACCGCCGCCGCGCTGCCGCTCAGGATGCGCTCGTGATTCAAAAGCCACTCGATCGCTCGGAACATGCGTGTCATCGTTCGCTCCCAGCTCGGACCACGTAGAAAAATCAGCCGAGCGCCGCTCACTGTATCGATTCAGCAAGGTGCCGAGAAGACGAATCAGCCCGCAATTCGTCGTGCTATCATCTTGTTGTCCCGGGCAGATCCCCCCTGAAGTCGTCCGACCTTCGCCCGCCATCGCCGACGCTAGACAAGCAACCAGCGGCACAGGACCATAGGAGACGGCTTGAGCGCGAAACCGCCCGCGAACTCCGCACTGCCTCGACGAATCCCACACTTACTCACCTACTCACTTACTCACCTCTTCCCCCCACCATGCACCTCGCTCCACGCCTCCTCACGCTGCTGCTCCTCATCGCTACGCCGCTCGTCGCCGCGGAACCGACTGCCAAACCGGTGCTGAAAATCACGCCCGGTCAGGTCGTCATTCCATTCGATCGCATGCAGCGTCCCTGGGGCGAGTTGATCAGTCTCGATCTCGCCACGCGAACCGGCAAGTTCCGCCGCGAAAGCAACGACGAGATCGTGTCGTTCACCGTGATGCCGTACGCCGAACTGTTGCATCATGCGACGAACGGCGATCTACAAGACTTCCGCGTCGGCGAACGGGCCATCTTCCGGCTGCATGAGAACGAACGCGGCGAATGGGTCTGGCTGACCTACATTCAAGATGAAATGAACATGTTCAACGGGCACAAAGAGTTCTTCTACGTCGACCACATCGATTCGGCCAAGCGTGAGCTCACGTGTACCCAAGCCAACTTCGATCAAAGCTTCGTGCGCGAAAAAGGGATCGTGATCAACACCGACGCCGACACGCGTTACTGGAAGAACGGCGAGCCGGCCAAGTTCGACGACATTAAGCAGGGAGACAAGCTCCGCACGAAAACGCACGGCGTCGGCAAAGGCAAAGTACGGATCGCGTGGGAAGTGTTTCTCGACGAAGCGAGCTTGCTCAAGTTTCAGGCCGAGCAAAAGGAAGTTCACAACGCGCGGATCCGGCGCGACGGCGCACCCGGCTACGTCGACACGGCAAGCGGTGACCAACTCGCGCTGACGCTATTTCACGAAGGTGAAGTGCAAGTCAAAGCGCTCAAGGTGAACCAGCCGATTCGCGTCGCCCCGGCGGGCGTCGATCGCAAACCGACCACCGAACCGGTCGAGGCGGTGGTCCAAGAAGCGAAAATGGCCGGGCGGCTCTGCAAGTTGACCGTGCGGCTGAAACAACCGAGTTCGGCATTCGTGCCGACACAGTTGGCCCGCGTGTGGGCCATCGCACCTCCATAGTATCCATCACGCTCAGCGTGATGGACTTGTTCTACGACTCACTACGACTTGTTCATCAACGCCAGACGCACGAGATTGAGCGCGGTCTTGGCGGCGAGCGGCTTGACGATTGCCGAATGGGCGGCGCTCGGGGCCGATTTGACCGTCGTGATCATCGGTCCGGCCAAAGCAAACGACCACTCCTCGGTCAGCTTTCCCGAATCGATCGCCGGCGGCAGGTCGCTCACTGCCAGCCCGTAGTCCGCGCCGTAATGCCGACGCACCGCCTCGGCGAGCGCCTGCGCCACCGGGCCGCTGTGCGTGCCGTGTTGCGTCATCAAGTCAGACGCGACGCCCCACACGCTTGAAGCCACGACCGGTGACACGATCGTCGCGCCGCCGAGGAACGCGCCGCTCCGACCGTTCGCGTCGCCGAGCCAACGTGTCACCAGGCCCGCGGTCCCCCACTCGCACACGGCCAGCGTCTGGCCGGTGCTCGTCAATTGCCGCACGACCGCGTGTTCGATCTCATCATCCTCGTAGCCAAACACCAACCCTCCGAGACACTCGTGAATCGTGGCGAGCGTCGGCTCCATTTGCTCGTAACACTCGGGCCCGGTCGGCGCACTGGCGGTGATACGCAGCGTGATCGTTCCTTCGTGAACGGTGATCCCCACGCTCGGATCACGACCGCGTCGTATCAAGTCGGGCAGCATCTGCTCGAGAGCACTTTCGCCGACGCCGAAACATTTCACCCGTTTGTGCCGAATCACGCGTGGAGCGCCGCTCATGCCGGCGATGATCGGCGCGACGGTTTCGTGCCACATCTGCTTCATCTCGGCCGGCACGCCAGGCAGCGCAAACACGCGACTCTTCCGGCCCTCGCCCCGCGGCACGTCGATGTCGATCCCCGGGGCGGTCCCTTCCGGGTTGGCGATGATCCGGCTCCCCTCGGGAAACATCGCTTGCACGACGTTCCGCTCGGGCATTTCCCGCTTACGCCGCGTGAACATCGCCCGGATGTGGTCGAGCGACGGCTGATCGAGCCGCAGCGGACGCCCGATCGCCTCGGCCAGCACTTCGCGCGTCAGATCGTCGGCCGTGGGGCCCAAACCGCCGGTCGAGATCACGATGTCGGCGCGAGCCGTGGCGTGGCGAAAGACTTCGACATTCATCGCCTTGTCATCGGCCACGGTCACATGGGCCACGACCGGAATGCCGAGTTCGCCCAGTCGTTGACTCAGCCATTGGCTGTTGGTGTCGAGCCGCTGACCGCTCGTGAGTTCGTCGCCAATCGAGATAATTTCGGCACGCATGAGTGCAGATCACATACCAAGTTTGAGGAAACGGCAGTTAGCGAAACACGGCACGAGTATCGTAGTCCGCCGGGGTAAAGTCTGACAGTCGCTTTCAACCCCGGTCGTGATACCGCTGGGTGATGTGTGCCATGTCCACGTCTGCGTGGACATGCGTTTTCCCTGGGAAACATGCCCACGCAGACGTGGGCATGGCACACGAAAATGTCAAATGGCACCGCGACCTCATCCCGTTGCAGGCTTGCCCCGCGTGGCGCGAGCGGCGAGCTTGGCCTGAAAATCCTGCAGCAGCTTGTGAAACTGCCCACGGGTGAGCACTCTGTCGCAACCGGCCACTCGGGCTTGTTCGAGGAGGGCGTCGTGAACGTGGGGCCCAAACGCCACGATGTACGGCGGGGGATCGAGCCCTCGCAACACGGCGACAATCTCGGTCAACTGCCGGCTTGCGGCGTTGAGGTCAATCAGGGCCAGTCGCGGTGTCACGCTCGCCACCTTGTCGCGCACTGCCGCCAAAGTCGCCGCGCTGACCAACATCGCCCCGGCTCGGTTCGCCGCGAAGGAGAGCTGAGAACCGAACATCAGGTCGCCCGAGACGAACAACACCGGCAACGGGCTGGCAGAGGCGGACATGACCGTGGATCCAACGGGAACAAACGACCGAAATCAACACGACGTTCGGCTAGGGTATCGCATCCACAGAGGTTACCATAGATGCTACGCTTCTCGGTCGCCGCGTTCGCTCGCTTTTCACACTTCTCGTCGTTCACGCCATGAATCTCGCGCAGCAGTTGCAACTCGCCCTCGAGCACCATCAAGCGGGGCGATTGGCCGAGGCCGAAGGGTTGTATTCGCGTGTGATCGACGCCGCGCCGCACTCGGTCGATGCCTGGAAGCTGTTGGGCGTGGTAGTGTGTCAACGGGGCGATTTTCGCCACGCGATCGAGTGTCTGCGCCGATCGGTCGAACTGTCGAACCGCCGCGATGTGTCGGCACTCACCAATCTGGCCGAAGTCTATCGCCGGGCGGGTTGGCTCGTCGAAGCGCGGAGCGTGTTGCGCGAAGCGTTGCAGGTCGACGCGAACCTGCCCGAGACGTGGAACAATCTCGGCACGATTCACAAGTCCACGGGCGATCTCGACGCTGCCGAAGCTGCGTATCGCAAAGCGATCGCCATCGCGCCGGCATTTGTCGAAGCCTGGAACAATCTCGGCACGACACTGCACCTTCGCGGACGTTTTCACGAAGCCGAACAATGTCTGCTGCGGGTGTCGCTCGATCCGCGCTTTCAGGCCGACGTGCTCTTCAATCTCGGACTGGTGAAACGAAGCGCGGGACAACTCGACGAGGCGGCTCGGTACTTCGATCAACTCGTGAGCCTACATCCGGCGCGCGACGATGGTTGGTTCATGCTCGGCTTGGTGCGGTACGCTCAAGGTCGCTTCGATCTTGCCGAGCCGTGCTTGCGACGTGCCGTGGCCCTGCGACCCGATCGCGCCGACGCGCTAAACAACCTCGGCCTCGTGCGTCATTTGCAGGGACAGCATGTCGAGGCCGTCGAGTGGTTTCGTCGCGCGCTCGCCGTTCGGCCCGACGATCCCGAGACGCATAACAATCTCGGCGCGGTGTTGAACGATCTCGGACAAACCGACGCGGCGCAGCAGCATTTCCTCACGGCTCTGCGGCATCGGCCCGACTTTGCCGAAGCGCACAACAATCTCGGCTTGCTGTGTCTGCGGCAACTCGGCGACTTTGCCCAGGCCGAGCGGCATCTCGAGTTCGCCATTCAATGCCGACCCAACTACGCCGAGGCCTACGATCATCTCGGCGTCTTGCGTCTGCGACAGGGTCGGCTCACCGCCGCGCGACAGTTGTACGAACAAGCGCTCATCATCAATCCGGCTAGCGCCGAAACGCACAACAATCTCGGCAATCTGTTGTTGGCGATGGGCGATGCTCCCGAGGCGCGCGTGCAGTACGACGCAGCTTTGCGATTGAAGCCGGGCTTTGCCGCTGCCGAGAGCAACCGTCTGATGGGCCTGCTGTATGACCCCGCGGTCACGTTGCCCGAGTTGCTCGTCGAGCACGCGGCATGGGGCGATCGTGTGGCGAGTACTCAGCCGCGGTTCACGGCCTGGCCGCAATCACGCGATCCCGACCGGCAGTTGCGCGTCGGGTTCGTCTCGTCCGATTTGGGTCAGCATCCAGTGGGGTTCATTCTGCTGCCACTCGTCGAGCAGTTGGACCGTGAGCAGTTTCATGTCACCTGCTACTCGCATCGTCGGTGTCACGACCCGATCGAGCAGCGGTTGAAACACACCGTCGGCCAGTGGCGCGATGTCGTAGGTATGCACGACGCCGCGCTGGTCGAGCAAATTCGCGCCGATCAGATTGACGTGCTCTTCGATCTATCGGGTCACACCGCATTGAATCGACTGGCCGTGTTTGCCGCGCGACCGGCTCCGGTGCAGGTCACGTGGGCCGGCTATCCCGCGACCACCGGTTTGGCGACGATCGACTGCTTGTTCACCGATCGTCACTTGGTCCCGAGCGGCAGCGAAGCCCAGTTTCGCGAGCAAGTCGTCTGTCTGCCCGAGGCGGCGTGGTGCTGTGCGATCGTGGCCGAACAACGGCACATCGAGCCGGGCCCGACTCGGCAGTCCGGCCCGCTGACCCTGGGGAGCTTTAACAATCCTGCCAAGCTGTCGCAGCCGGTGGTGCAATTGTGGAGTCAGATTTTGCACGCCGTGCCTGACGCCCGGTTGATCCTCAAGTTTCGTGGGCTCGATGACGAACAACTGAGCGAGCGCTTGCGTGAGAAATTTGCCGCTCACGGGATCGCGCCGGCGCGAATCGAATGTCGCGGACCGACGACCTTCGAGACGATGCTGCACGAGTATCACGACGTGGATGTGGCGCTCGATCCGTTTCCGTTCGGCGGCGGGATCACGTCGCTCTTGGCGCTGTGGATGGGCGTGCCGGTCGTCACCCTGCCGGGTTCGACGATCGCCTCGCGGCAAACGCTCAGCATCTTGACCGCGGCCGGCGTGACCGACACGATCGCTCGGGATGAAGATGATTACGTGAACATCGTGACGCGGCTGGCCGGTGATCGCACGGAGCTTGAGCGGCTGCGGCGACGATTGCGGCCCAGCGTCGAGCAATCGGCGTTCATGCAGGCCGAGCGGTTTGCTCCTGCCTGGAGCGCCGCGGTTAGACAGATTTGGTCGCAGTGGTGTCGTTCCAAGGGTGGCGTATGACCGTCGATGAAGCAGTGCAACTTGGTTGGGATCATTTTCGCGCGGGGCGTTTGACCGAAGCCGAGTCGGTCGCGCGGCAGGTGTTGCAAGCGCAACCCGATGCGATTGGCGGGCTACAGTTGCTCGGGGCTCTCGCCGCGCAGGTGAACAAATGGTCGACATCGCTCGAACTCTACGGCCGAGTCTGCGAGTTGCCCGGCGGCGTGAGCGTGGAAACCTTGTGCGGCTTGGGCCAAGCGTATCAAGGCCTGAAACGCGATGACGAAGCGCTCGAGTGTTTCGCCAAGGCCATCGAACTCAACGCGACGCACGCCCTGCCGTATCGGTGTCGCGCCCGACTGCATTACGAACGCGGACGTTGGCAAGCGGCCGTCGACGATCTGCGTGTGAGCGTCGGTCGCGACGGCACGCAAGACGCGGCATATGTCATGCTCGGCCGGGCGTATCAGAATCTCGGGCTCGCCGCCGAGGCCGAGGCGAGCTACATCGCCGCCTCGCATATCAATTCCCGCTCGCCCGAGGTGTACTGTGCCTTCGGGCAGTTGCGACGCTTGCAGAATCGCTTGAGCAACGCGCGTCAAGCACTCGAACATGCGTTGCTGTTGCAGGCCGATTATCCCGAGGCGCTCAACCAACTGGGGTTGGTGAATTATCTGGAACGGAATTTTCACGACGCGGAATTTTGTTTCTCCCGCGCCGCCCAGCTCGCGCCGCACGAGGCCGACACGTTCAACCACCTGGGCATGATCGCGTATACGATGGGACGTCGGGCCGACGCGCATCGCCATTACCTGCGGGCTTTGCAACTCGCGCCCGATCAGACCGACGTGATGAACAATCTGGCTACGCTGTACATTGCCGATGGCAATGTGACCGCGGCGATCGAGTTGTACCAGCGGGTGTTGCAGGTGCGGCCGCATTTTCCTGAGGTGCTCAACAATCTCGGGCTGTTGCTGATTCAATTGAATCAACCGGTCGCCGCGCGGCGCTATTTGCAGCAAGCCGTCGAGCAACGCCCGAGCTACGCCGATCCGTACACGCATCTCGGCTGCCTCGATCAGGCCGACGGCAAATTGTCGTCCGCGCTCGAGCATCACCGCAAAGCCATCGAGTTGAATCCCGATTTCACCGATGCGCACAACAACCTCGGCAATCTCTACTTGGCGCTCGGCGATGCCGCGGCGGCGCGCGATTGCTTTCGTCGCGTGATCGAACTGCGGCCCGATCAGGTGACGACGCACAGCAACTATCTGTTCAGTCATCTCTATCTGCCGAACGTGTCGCTCGAACAGCTCGCCACGCTGCACCAAGACTTTGAGAAGAAGCATGCCGCGCCGCTGGTAGGAATGGCGCGGCCGTTTGATCTCAGCCACGATCCCGAGCGACGGTTGCGCGTGGGGTTTGTCTCGGCCGATCTCGGTCGCCATCCGATCGGGCATCTGCTCACGCACATGCTCGCCGCCGTGAATCGTGAGCAGTTCTCGATTGTGCTCTACTCGCAGCGGTTTACCCGCGACTCGATCACCGAGCGAATCGCCGGTCAGGTCGAGGCGTTTCGCGAGGTGGTGAGCCTCGACGACAACCAACTGGCCGAGCAAATTCGGGCCGACAAGATCGACATTCTCATCGATCTGTCGGGACACACGGCCGCGAACCGGTTGCTGGTCTTTGCGCGCCGCCCGGCTCCGGTGCAGGCGACCTGGATGGGCTATCCCGCGACGACGGGCATGAAGGCGATGGACTACATCATCGCCGATCGCTTTCATATCCCGCCGGAGCATGACCGCTGGTTCAGCGAGCGTGTGATGCGACTGGCCGAGGGGACCGCAAGTCACGAAATCCCCGCTGGCGCGCCCGAGGTCAACGAGCTTCCCGCGACTGAGCCGGGCCGGGTCATGCTGGCCAGCTTCAACAATCCGGCCAAGCTCAACGCCGATGTGATTCGCGTGTGGAGCCGAGTGCTTGAGCGTTTGCCGAACGCGCGACTGCGGTTGAAGTATTTGGGGCTAGGCGACGCACTGCCGCAGCAGCGGATTCGCGATCTGTTCACGTCGCACGGCGTGGATGCCAGTCGCATCGAGTTCCGCGATCGCACGAGTCTCGTCGACATGCTCCGCGAGTATCACGAAGTCGACTTGGCGCTCGATCCGTTTCCGTACACCGGCGGCACGTCGACGATCCTCGCTTTGCAGATGGGCGTTCCCGTGGTCACTTGGCCGGGCGAGACGTTCGCGAGCCGCCAGAGTTTCAGTTTGCTCTCGAATCTCGGCGTCACCGAGACGATTGCCCGAGACGCGGACGATTACGTCGAGATTGTCGCACGGTTGGCTCACGACCTGCCGCGGCTCGCCGAGTTGCGGCGCTCCTTGCGCGGGCGGTTTCTCGAGTCATGCTACGGCGACGCCGAGCGGTTCATGAACACGTTCTTGCCGGCACTAAGGCAGATGTGGCGCGATTGGTGCCGGAGCTGACACGCTCGGTTCATCACGCTCGCCGGGTTGTTCGCGAAGCTACCGGCAGGCAATTTCGGCGGTTTTCGTCTCGGGACGTGCTTTTTTCGCGCGGCGTGCTTGTTAGACTAGTTCGGACTAGATCCACCGAGCCTCGGGAAGTTCGCCATCATGCCCAATTTGTTCTCGCCGTCCGACGAAACTGCTGCCGATCCGAATTCGCCCGCGCAG
>JAEUIL010000354.1 GCA_016794255.1 Planctomycetaceae bacterium
TCACTTGCATTTTGCAAGTGAAGATGCTATTCTACCACTCGCTCGAGTCGCGGGCCGGCTTCGTTGGCAAAAATCAAAGCGGACCAGGGCTCGAGCAACACTCCCGACGGCACGAAAACTTCCTTTTCTCAGTGGAGTTCCCAGCATGACCATCGCCGAAACGTTCCTCACTGAATTTGAACAAGAAACCCCCACGACTCGCAAGTTCCTCGAGCGGCTGCCAGGCGACAAACTGGCCTGGAAACCGCACGAGAAATCGATGAGTGCCGGTCAATTGGCGCTGCACATTGCGAAGAGTCCCGGTCAGGTGGCCCAAATGGCCCTGGTCGATGAAGCCCCGCCGCCGGATTTCAAAACGCCCGTGCCTGCGCCACAAAGCGTGGCCGAGATTCTTCAGGCACTCGACGACAGCGTGGCCAAAGTGCGGTCCGTGCTGTCGCAGTTGAGCGACGGTCAAATGAATGCTCCGTGGCGGATGGCCTTCAATGGTCAGGTGCTGCTGTCGATGCCGCGAGCCGCCTTGATTCGCAGCATCTTGTTAAATCACGTCTACCATCATCGCGGCCAGTTTGGCGTCTACCTGCGTTTGTTGGGTGCGAAGGTGCCGTCCAGCTACGGTCCCAGCGGCGACGAAGCTCCCAGCTTTCTGCCGTGATCTGCGTCGGCTCCATCGTCACGTGTCAATAAATTTCGCCGGTTACGACAGGCCGTACAACGCGCCGAACTTGTCACGCAAATGTTTCATCAGCGGAGCGTGACTCAGCGGTCGCCCGGTAACACGCTGCACAAGTTCGGTGGCGGTGTAACGTTGGCCGTGACGATGGATGCGGTCGATCAACCATTCGCGTAAAGGCGTGAACTCGCCGCGAGCAATTTGTGCGTCGAGGCCACCCAAATCGCGATCGGCTTGCGCGAAGAACTGGCCCGCGTACAGATTGCCGAGCGAATAAGTCGGGAAATACCCAATCAAACCGGCGCTCCAGTGAATGTCTTGCAGCACGCCATCGGCATCGCTGGGCGGACGCACGCCCAGGGCTTGCTCGTATTTCTCGTTCCACGCACCGGGCAAGTCGGCCACCTTGAGCTGCCCACTGATCACGGCCTGTTCCAACTCGAAACGAATCAAGATGTGCAAGTTGTATGTTGCCTCGTCGGCTTCGACACGAATCAGCGAGGGACGCACATCGTTGATCGCGAAGTGGAAATCGTCCAACTTCGTCTTGGCGAGTGCTTCAGGGAACTCACGTTGCGCGGCGGGATAGAAGTGCTGCCAGAACGCGCGACTGCGGCCGACAAAATTCTCCCACAATCGCGATTGCGATTCATGAATCCCCAGCGAGATCGCGGCTCCAAGGGGGAAACCGTACTCGGCCGTGTTCAAGCCGAGCTCGTACAAACCGTGTCCCGCCTCGTGCAAGATGCCGAAGAACGCCGAGTTGAAAAACTGCTCGTCGTAGCGAGTCGTGATCCGGTGGTCATGCGGTCCGAGCGTGGTGCAAAACGGATGCGCGGTCACGTCGAGCCGGCCGCGCTGGAAGTCAAACCCGATCGCCGCCGCGGCCGCCTTGCCGAAGCGCTCTTGAGCATCGACCGGAAAGCGTCGCTCGACGATCGATACATCCGGAGCTCGCCCGCAATCGCGGATCTGAGCCACGAGCGGTACCAATTCATCGCGCAAACCGGCCAGCACTTTTGTGACTTCGGCGGTCTTGGCAGCTGGTTCGTAGTCGTCGAGCAGCGCGTCGTAAGCATCTTTCTCATAGCCGATCGCCGCGGCCTGTTGCTGCTTCAGGCGAAAGATCTCGGTCAGCACTGGCTGAAATGATTTGAAATCGTTCTTGGCTCGCGCTTCTTGCCAGATCTGTTGCCCCCGCACGGTCGCTCGGGCCAACTCTTCGACCAACGACTTGGGCAACTTCACTTGTTTGTCGTAGTTCCGCTTCAGCTCGCGGATCGTGGCGCCGGTGTCACTGTGTGGATCACTGGCCAGCGGACTGGCGGCGAGCTCGGCGTACCACTCGCCCAACTGCGGAGCGGTGTTGCGTTCGTGAATCATGCCGGCGAGCAGCGTCATTTGCTCGGCCCGATACTCGCCTCCCTGCTGAGGCATCATGCAGCGTTCGTCCCAGCCCAAGGCTTGCTCGATGGCCGAGAGGAGAATGGTTTGTCGGACGTGATCGCGCACGCGCGTAAGCGTTTGTTCGTGAGACATGCAGAGTGAATTGGCTAGAGGATGCGCGGGGGCTCAAACTCAACCGAGACCGACCCGGCGGCAGCTATTTGTAGCCCAGATTGCGTTCGATCTCGCGCGACTTGCTGCTCAGTCCCAGACCAGGACCGCCGTCGGCTTCTTTACGCATTCCGGAACTGTAATCGGCCATCGGACCGCCGAAGCCCTCGCCCATGGGGTTCACGCTTTGGCAGCCGCTCGCGGTCAGCATGGCGAGCACTACGATAGTGGAAAGAATGCGTAGCTGCATAGCTGGGGAAAGCTTGGAGTGATAGGGCGGGTCTCGCAGCCCGTCGGGGAAATACGGCCGAAGTCTCGCAAATCGCCCCGGCACGGTCCAGAGCGGATCGACGTTTGTCCGCGACTCGCCGAGTCCGTGCCAGCATTCTTTCCAGTTTGCCACAACCGTTAAAGTCGACCCAATCGCTCAGGTTGATTTTCACCCCATTAAGACTTAGGCTTGGGCACAGAGTGTTTCTCCCCGGCTTGCGGAAAATTGCGATGCGAATCCTGGGCATTTTGGCGTTGTTGATCGTTCCCGGATCGGCACTTGCCGTGGAGTTTGAAGGCTGGCAGGGAATGCGCGTGATTCAGCTCGCCGGTCAGCCCGACCGCATCTACGCGGCCGATCTCGGTGGCGACGGTCGTGATGAGCTGATCCTGATCAACGCCCGTCAGGCGCGGCTCGACATTTACCGCTGGCTTCCCCCGGCGGAGCGCAAGACCGACGACAAACCCGACCCCGATCGGCCCAACGAGTTGCCGCTGGCCCGTGATTGGTCGCGCGGCGAAATCTCAATCGACGAGATGCCGCTCGATGTCGTCGCTCACGACGTGGATCAGGACGGCCGCCCCGAGCTCTTGGTGCTGACAAGTCCCTCGAACCGCGTGTCGATCTATTCGCAAACCAAGCCAGGCCCGGCGGACGAGAAGGGGATTTGGAAAAAGACCGGCCATTGGAACATGCTCGCCGGCACTCCGACGGGTCGCAGCAGTTACCTGCTCATCCGCGACTTGCCGCAGAAGAAACACGAACTGCTGGTGAGTTACGAGCAGGGGATTCAGCAACTACTGCTCGAGTCGTCGGCTCGGCCGAGTTGGCTGTCACCGCGCGAGAACCGAGGCCGCATTGATTGGCGATTGACCGACTGCGACGGCGACGGCGACGACGATTTGCTCGAATGGTCGCAACTCGCTCGGCAGACGATTCGTTGGTACGAGTGCAGCGCCGACGGCAAGTTGCTTCCTGCCCAAGGTTTGCACGAACACGCGATCGACGGTTTCGACGTGCTCCATCGCGGTAAACAAGCCGCCGAGGTGCTACTGCTCGGTGGCAATACCGATGGCTTGTTGCGTCGCTATCAACTGGCTCGCGGCGAGGCCAACGATCTGGGCCGCCAAGATGCGTTGCCGCTGGCCGGCGGTGGTAAGACCGGTTGGTGCGGCATTCAACTCGACAAGCAAACGGCGATTGTCGCGGTCGATACGACTCAACCTCGGTTGCGAGTCCATCCGCTCGGTGACACCGGCTGGCTCGCCGAGCAAACCTATCCGACGATCGGCGGCGTCCGCGCTCTCGCGGCTCCGGCGGCGCAGCCCGGTCTGTTGCTGATGTGGACCAAGGACGCGGCCGAGTTGCACCGCAGTCGTTGGGAGCACGGTCGGCTGACCTATCCCGAACTGTGGAAGCTCGACGAAGGCACCGGCGACCGCAAGATCCTGGCTCTCGACACGATCGGCGACACGACGTGGTGGGCCCAGAAGTTGGGCAATGATCTCGATCTGTACATTTGGCCCGCGGGCCGTGGCGAGCCCGACAAGCGGCGGTTCACGGGCGTAGCCGCCAAGGCCGACAAGGTCGTGTGGCTCGGGCATGATCGCATTCTGCTGCAAGATGCCTACAGCACGAGCGCCAAGTTGATCGCGATCCAAGATGGCAAGACGATCACGACCACGCCGCCGCAGTTGGCCAAGGTCGATCTCGGCGAGTATCAACTCTTTAGTGTTGACGGCAAGTTGCGCTCGGGCCGACTTACCGATGGCGTGTTGCAATGGCTCGGCGACGATTTGCAACCCGTCGATCAAATCATGCTGAGCGAGGGACAAAAGCTGGCGTCGTTCTCGCCCTTGGGCAAGGGCGAGGCGTGGGCGCTCGAGGTCGGCGGCGCGTTCATGCATCGCCTCAAGGCCGACGACTCGGGCGTGATGCGCACCGTGGCCACGATCAAGCCGCCGCAAGGCTCGGCATTGCGCCACGATGCGGTCCTTGGCTTAATGTTGCTCGATCAAGAACGCGTCGTGCGGCTGTCACGCGGTCAACCGTGGGAGCTGAAGTTGATCGACAGTATCGACAGCCGCGTGGGACGCCGCAGCGGCGTGAGCGAGACCACGATCCATCGCATTTTCACAACCGATCTCACTGGCGACGGGGTCGACGAGGTGGTGCTGAGTGACGATCGTCGGCATCAATTGACCGCGCTGGTGCGCGACAAAGACAGCCTCAAGTCGAACATGACTTGGCAAGTGTTTGAAGATCAAAAGTATCCCTACGGCGACGGCGGCGAGCGTGGTTTAGTGCCCGAGCCGCGACGATTGGTGGGATTGAACGCCGATGGCGACGACGTGCGCGATCTCGCCCTGATCAGCCAGGATCGGCTCATTTTGTACATCGGAAAGGAAAAGCCGTAATGCTCTCCCGTCCTCACCAGTCATCGATTCGGCAACTCGCTTGCGGTTTCGCGCTCACACTTCTCATCGGCGTCGCCGCTCACGCCGCGGACATCGTCACCGTCACGCTCGTGGGCGGGGCGAAACTTACCGGTCCGCTGCTGCGTGAGAACGACGAGGGCATCGTGCTCGACCTGGGACACGAGGTGATCAATCTGCCGGCGAAGCGCGTGCTCGATATTCGTCGCGAGAACAACGCCGCGACCAAGGACATGAACGAGCAGAACCGCGGCATCTTCTCGACCGGGCGACTCGAAGCGCTCGACGTGCCCGAATTGGTCAAACGATTCGGCGATTCGGTGGTTCTCGTGCGGAACGCGGGCGGGCTCGGCAGCGGCTTCATTATCAGTCGCGAGGGGCACGTGGTCACGAATTACCACGTGGTCGAGAATCATACCCGAGTGCAGGTGACGCTGTTCCGCAAGACGAAGTCGGGCTACGAGAAGCACGAGCTGCGCAAGGTGAAAATCATCGCCCTGCAACCGCTGCGCGACATCGCGCTGCTGCAGCTCGATTTGGATGAGCTCAAAGGGACGCTGCCCGCTCCGGTCGTGATCAATGATCGCGACGACTTGCGGGTCGGCGACTTGGTGTTCGCGATCGGCAACCCGCTCGGCTTGGAGCGCTCGGTCACCCAGGGCATTGTGAGCAGCACCTCGCGCACGATCGGCCATTTGCGGTTAATCCAGACCGATGCGTCGATCAATCCCGGCAACAGTGGCGGACCGATTTTCAACGTGCGCGGCGAAGTCGTCGCCATCGCCAGTGCCGGCGCCCAGATGTTTGATGGACTCGCTTTTGGTATTCCGGCCAACGAGTTGATCGATTTCCTGGTGCATCGCGAATCGTACCTGTATGATTCGTCTCAACCTCAGAACGGGGTCACGTATCTGCCGCCGCCGTATCATCCAGGCGGAGTCACAGCCACGAAACAAGATTCGAGCAAACCGAACTCGCCGCCGGCGAAGAACACTAAAGGAAAATGATCATGATCGCACGGAGGGTGTTTCGATCGGCGGGCTGTGTGCTCGCAGTCATGGCGAGTTGCGTGGAGCTGGTCTCGGCAGCTGATTTGAAACCGTCGTGGCATTGCTTGCCCGAAGAGACGGTTGTCATCGCGCGGATGCCGCAGCCGAAGGAAGTGTTCGATGCGATCCGCACCCGGACCAAGTTCGGTGCGGTGCTTTTGAAACAAGATCGCCTCGACAAAGTGGTCGAGTTGATTCGCGAGCAGGCCAAAGATGGCTTCGCCGAGTTTGAGAAGGGGTTGAGCGATTTCAATCTGAAGCTCGAAGATTGGCAGGCGTTGTTCTCGGGCGAGTTGGGCGTGGCCGTGGTCGTGCAGCCGCGGCAAGAAAAGATGGCGCCGCTCGGCGTGGCACTGGCGTGGTTCGAACCGGGCGAGGATTTGTCCCAACGCCTGATCGCGGCCATGGAGAAGGGTGTCGCCGAACAGACCGACACCAAGTTCCCCACCAAGCGGATTGATCTTGAGCTGGCCGGTCACAAGGTTCTGTATCTTGTCGAACCGCAAACGCAGGTCGACGATCCCGACGCATTCGAGGATCTGCCCGAGGATTTCGGCAAGTTCACACCCGAGCAACGGCGCGAATGGCAGGAGAAACAACGCAAGAAGCTGGAGAATGCGAAGCGCACGCAGACCGGGCAGCAAAACATCTTTGTGACTCGGATTGGTGCGCGGATGCTCGTGGCGATGACGATCGGCGACGGCGGCAGTTTGCTCGACTTTGATCCCGCCGGCGATCAAGCCGTGAACACGAATTTCGATCTGACCAGCGGCGTCGAAGAAGCCAAGGGTATCTTCGCGCGATTCCTCGAGTCGCACACGAACGACGCACCCGTGACGACTTTGGCTCTGCTCGAGACGCCTGGTCTGCGGCAGGCGCTGCCCGAGGGGCTGCCGTTTGTCGAGGTGCTCGGCGATCCGCGGCCGCTGTGGAAGGCCAAGTTCGAGGGCGTCGACGAGTTGCTGCCCAAGCTCAAGGCATATGGCGTCGACGGGATTGGTCCCATCGCGTATCGCCAAACACTCGACGGCACCGTGGCCCGGACGGGCATGTTCCTGTCGCTGCCAGCGCCGCGCCGTGGTGTGATGTCGCTCTTGGATCAAGAGCCGGGACCATCGGAAGTGCCCGGCTGGGTCACCCGCGACCCTGTGCAGTACCAACAGTTCTTCTTCGATCTCGGCAAGGCATATACCACGGTCAAACAATTGGTGTTGGCCGAGGAAGGTGAACAGGCGAAGGCCGGTTTCGATCTGGCGGAATCGCAAGTCAATCAGCAGTTGCAGACCGATGTCGCGTCGCTGCTGAGTTCATTGGGTGCGCGACACTCGATTATCAACTTCATGCCCAAGCTGGACGCCGCGCTGAACCCGGCCAACACCAAGCCTGATCCGCATTTTGGCAACGCCAACGCTCAGCGCATGGCCCTGGTCTGGCAACTGAAAGACGAAGCGGTCTGGCAAAAGATCATGCAGATGGCCGCCCCGTTTGCCGGCGGCGATTTGCTCGAAGAGCAGGGCTTCAAAGGGATCCG
>JAEUIL010000401.1 GCA_016794255.1 Planctomycetaceae bacterium
AGCCTCGTCTGACCGAGAACGGCGATTTAGCAGGCGGCACCTCGGGTTGTCCGGCATCGTTGCAGAATCGAGCGAGCACGGTCGGGCCGTTGCATAAAGGCCGCATTGGCAACGGCACGATCACGTCGTCTAAAGTCCCGCTGATGGCCTGCGCTCAAGTAGGCGATGTTTCGAGCATTCTGTCCGAGGAAATCGGCGACTATCCGCAAGGCATTCGCCTCTCAGCCGGCATGACCGACGGACCGCTCGATCCTAACACGATGCGGATTCCCGCCATTGCGACAGGCGGCGGCTTCAACGCTTGGGGACCCTATTGGAAGAAGACGCTGCAGGATTACCGCAACTTCAATCCGATCCATGCCGGCGCTTGCAACGTGCTGTTTCTCGACCTGAGTGTGCATAGCTTCATTGATCAGAATCGCGACGGCCTGTTGAACAACGGCTTCAAGGCATCCAGCAACAATTCATTTGCCGACGACACGGTCGAGTTGCCGCCGGCACTCATTTACAGCGGCTGGACGTTGAATCCGTCGCGCATCTCGCAACGATAACAAACGCAACTCATATCGGCTTCTGACCGGTTGCTCATCAACGCCTCATGATCGCTCGGCAGAATGATCCGCGTTGAAACGAGTGTGACGAACGTGGAACGCTCATCTGCAGAGTTGGTAATGAGGTCCGACTCGGCAGTCAAGCGACACGCGTTCTTGAGTTTTTGTGCGTTCACCCATTTTTTCTGGTTCAAGTCAAAGGAAGCAACATGAAGAAGCAAGTACGCGGGGGCTTTACCCTCGTCGAAGTGCTGGTTGTGATCACGATCATCGCCATTTTGATCGCCTTGTTGGTGCCGGCCGTCGGTGCCGCTCGCGAGCATGCTCGTGGTACGCAGTGCAAGAGCAGCTTGCGTCAGTACTACGTCGGCACGCAAACGTTTGCTGATCGTGATCCGGCCGGCCGTCTCACTAGCGGTGCCTACGACGGCAAGCGCGATGGTTGCATCGACACCTACGGTTGGGTTGCAGACCTCGTCAACGGTGGTGTCTGCAAGCCGCAAGAATTGCTCTGCCCGTCGAACCCGGCGCGAGCTGCCGAGAAGATCAACGACTACATGGGCACCACGTCGATCGCCCCGTCGGAAGGCGGCACGACTGCCAAGTTGAACGCAGGTGTGTGCGCCCAGATCACCTCGACCTGGACCGGCACCCAGGTCGCCGACAACTTCTTGGCTCGTGGCTACGGCACGAACCACGCCACCAGCTGGCACTTGGTTCGTACCGGACCGAAGACCCAGAACTCATCGAACGTGTTGAAGATTCTCAACAATACGCTCAAGGGTCTGCAAGGTTCGATCGGACCACTGCGTCGCACGACGCTCGACACCTCGCCGGTCTCGAGTTCGATCGTCGCGTTCCACTTCGACGCCAATATTGGTGACGTCAAGGAAGCCGTCTTGGCCCAAGACGTGACTGGTTCGGATGGCACGACCTACGGCGTGGCGGGTTCGCGTCTCGTCGAGTCGTTCAGCGATGGTCCGGTCATGGTCACCGGCTTCGCTTCCTGGTCGAAGAGCGGTACCGACCCAGGCGATCTGAACGAAGTCATCAAAGCCGAGCAACCGAAGGCCGGCACCCTGGCTAACGCTGCGGCTTCGCAACTGTCGCATCTGCAAGACTGGCGTGATATTGGTCCGGTGCATGCCGGCGTGGCTAACGTCCTGATGGGCGACGGCAGCGTTCGCAGCTTCACCGATACCAATCGCGACGGTTTCTTGAATCCCGGCTTTGTCGCCGCTCAAGCGAGTGGCGGTGCGTGGGATGCGACCCGCGATGGTTACGCGGCCGACGGCATCGAGTTGCCTGCCTCGCAAATCTTCAGCGGCGTCTTCATCGAGAAGATCACCCTGAAGGACAACCTCGACAGCTAGTTTGTCGTAGTAAACCCGCGGATTACCCCGGGATAATTGACCTCAGCGACGAGTCCCGGCGCGATCCACCGATCGCGTCGGGCTCGCTCGTTTCGAGAAACCAATCGTCGCCAAACGATTCCACTCCTACTCGATTCAACCGCCTGCCATGCTCCGTTCCGTGATGATTGTCTGCAGTCTCGCGCTTGTCGGCGGCCTGGGCTATCTCATGCTGCGTAGCGCGCATGCTACGGCCAATTTGTCCCGCCAGGCAGAATTAGGGACACCGCGCATGGAGTTCGACACCCTGTCGTACGACTTCGGCGTCATGGACGTAGGCGAAACGGGCCAGCATACGTTCACGGTGCGCAACACGGGCGACGCCCCGCTGAAGATCAAAGTGGCGAGCACGACGTGCAAGTGTACGTTAATCGCCGCCCCGGCCGATGGCATTCCACCTGGAGAGAGTCGCGAACTGAAACTTGAGTGGAAAACGATCCAACCGATCGACGGTTTTCGTCACGGTGGGACGCTGTCGACCAACGATCCGCGTTATCCGGCAATCAACGTTCGGGTCGAGGGACGCGTTCGCGCGCGAGTCGCGCATGTGCCCGAGGTCGTCACCATGGGACAAGTGCTGCAAGGTTATCCCACGCAAGCGACGGCGACGATCATCTCACAAGTCTGGGATCAATTCACGCTCGAGATCATCGACTGTTCACTGCCGCAGGTCCGCGTCGAATTGGCGCCTCCCGATCAAACGGTCATCTCTGGCAATGAATGGACTCGCAGCGCTCAAGGTTTGCGGTTCACCTACGATGCTTCGCAACCCGTGGGCACGTATCGCGGCCAGGTTCGCTACCGAGTCCACGCTCCCGGCGAACCTCTAGCGTCACAAACGATTCACGAGCTTCCCATCACCATCGATGTGGTTACGCCGTTTTCACTCCATGGTCGGCATGTCGACCAGAACGCGATCGTGTGGGGGCCAATTCGCCAGAACATGGGACGGCGGGACTCGTTGTTCGTCGTGGGTCGTAAGTTGCCGAGCGACTTTGCGATTGAAGCGATCACTGTCGAGCCGCCCGTGCTGCGAGTCACGCAACGTCGGCAAGACGACGGCACGACCACGACGGGCCGTTTTGCCATCGACCTCGAACTTCCCAAGGCGGCGGGCCTCGTCAACTGCATGACCCCCAACGCGGCTGTGATCACGCTCCAGACCAATCATCCGCTTTATCCGCAGGTCAAGTTCTACGCCGAGTTCGCCGTCGTCGAGTGACCACTCGCCCCGGGCTGAACCCACCGCTGTGCCCTGACGCGCGATCGCCCTTGCGTTCCGTGGACGAACATCGAATACTGCCCCGCGGGGAATGTCACCTGCGACGCGGCTTTCGAGATTCGCACCATGCAAACTGTTGACGTGGCCATCATCGGCGGCGGGATCGTCGGTCTGGCAACCGCCTATCAGCTGATCCAACGCTACCCGGTGCGGCGCGTCACCGTTTTGGAAAAGGAATCGTCCGTCGCCTTTCACCAGACCGGCCGCAACTCGGGCGTCATGCACTCGGGCATCTATTACAAGCCCGGTACCCTGCGGGCCACCAACTGTCGCTCGGGCAAGCTGGCCCTCGAGAATTTTTGCAAAGACCATGGCGTCGCCTACGACGTCTGCGGCAAAGTGATCGTGGCTGTCGATCCGAAAGAACTCGGTCAGCTGCAAAAGATCTACGAGCGCGGTCAAGCCAACGGTGTGCAATGCACGATGATCGACCGCGCTCGACTGTGCGAACTCGAACCGCACACCGCGGGCATTCAAGCGATCCACGTTCCCGAGGCCGGCATTGTCGATTATCCCGGCGTGTGCCACAAATTGGTCGAACTCATTCGCGCCAAGGGGAGCGAGGTGATTCTGAACGCTCGCGTCACGCACATCGACTCGCGCAGTGACGGGGTCACGCTCGACACCACCGCCGGCGAAATCCGCGCTCACTACGCAGTCAACTGCGCCGGGTTGCACTCGGACCGAGTCACGGCTCTCGGCGGACAACGGCCCGACGTGAAAATCGTTCCCTTCCGGGGCGAGTACTTCGAGCTCAAGCCGTCGGCCCATCACCTCTGCCGGACGCTGATCTATCCGGTGCCCGATCCCAACTTTCCGTTCCTCGGCGTCCATTTTACGCGGCTCATCCATGGCGGCGTGGAGTGCGGTCCCAACGCCGTGCTAGCATTCGCGCGCGAAGGTTATCACTTCTGGAATTTCAACCTGGCCGACCTCTGGGAGTCACTCACGTATCGCGGCTTCCAGCGGATCGCGATGAAGCATTGGCGTACCGGTCTCGGCGAGATGTGGCGCAGTCTGAGTAAAGCCGCCTTTGTCCGGGCATTGCAGCGTCTCGTGCCTGAAATTCGGGCCGAGGACATGGAGACCGCCCCGTCTGGCGTGCGGGCTCAAGCACTGACGCCCGAGGGCAATCTGGCCGAGGATTTCCTGATCCAAGAGCACGATCGCATCGTGAACGTGAATAACGCCCCCTCGCCAGCCGCGACCGCCTCGTTGAACATCGGCCGCTTGATCGTCGACAAGCTAGCACCGCGGCTCGAAGTATAAGTCTTCGTAGCACGGGCAGCTTGCCCGTGTTCCGGCGGTCATCATGGGCAAGATGCTCGTGCTACGGGATGAGGCGGAACTGATCTTGCCGTCCGAGGGGCAATCGGGCGACATTAGCGAGCAGTGTTGCGATGACCCCTTCTCCCTGCGGGAGAAGGTGGCCGAAGGCCGGATGAGGGTCTTTGGAAACTTCACCGACCCTCACCCGTCTCGCTGCGCTCGCCACCCTCTCCCGATAGGAGAGGAATTTGAATGCCAGGTTCCGAACTCCGCACTTCCGCCCGATGCACATTTGCCTTTACACCGAGACCGCGCTTCCGAAGCTTGGCGGCCAAGAATTGGTCGTCGATGCGCTCGCGCGACATCTGCAAGCTGCGGGCGGGCGGGTCACAGTACTAGCGGCGCGGCCCAGGCGGCGGTGGATCGTCGACGACTCGCAACTGCCGTATCGCGTGGTGCGACATTGGCCGTTGTTCTCGACGCATCGGCTGGTCGACTGGTACCGGCACGCGTTGACACGGTTGTATCGCCGCGACCCGTGGGACGTGTTACACTGCCACAGCACCTATCCCTGCGGTTATCTTGCGTCGCTTGCCGGAGCCGCGCTCCCCACGCCGGTGGTCATCACCAGTCACGGTGGCGACGTGCGAGCCGGCAACGCCCGACTCAGCAAGCCCGGCATGGATGATCGCTTTCGCCGCGCCATCGAACGGGCCGACGCCCTGATCGCGATCAGCCGGTTCACGAGCGACGCCTTCCGCCGCCTCGGCGCTCGCGACGGACAAGTGGTCTCGATTCCTAACGGCGTCGATCTGACACCATTTCGTCAACCGGTCGCGCGCCCCACGGCGCTCGACGAGTCGATTCAATCGCAGCGCTATTTGCTGTTCATAGGCCGACTGCATCGTCGCAAAGGGGTCGACGTGGCGCTCGAAGCGCTCGCTCAATCACCGGCGCGCGGCGGGGTCGAACTCGTGATCGCTGGCAGCGGCGACGAACGCACGGCACTGATGCAGCGCACCCAAGCCCTGAATCTCGGCGAACGTGTCCGGTTTGTCGGGTCGGTCGCGGGCGATGTGAAAACATATTTATTGCAGAACGCTCGGGCGGTCGTGATCCCCTCGCGCACCTGGGAAGCGTTTCCGCTCGTGGTGCTCGAGGCGTTTGCCGCCGGTGTTCCTTGCATCGGCACGCAGATACCTGGGCTCGGCGACTTGATCGTGAACGACCGTAACGGCTGGCTCGCCGCACCCGACTCAGTCGACTCCCTTGCGCCGCTCTTGCAACAAGCGTTGCACGGCGACACCTGCGAAGCGCTGCGACCGCTCGTACGCATCGAGGCCGAGCGCTACGCTTGGTCGAACATCGCCAGTGAGCACATTCAACTGTATCAACGATTGATCGAACGTCGCGCACAACGTGCCGCGGGATAAGCCGAAGAATACAAGCTAACCACAGAGACACCGAGGACACAGAGGAAATACGTAGTTCTTAGTGCTTGGTGCTTGGTGGCAAGTCTTCAGAGCTTGGCGACTTGCTAACTAAAATCGACATACCTTGATCGAGCACGAACCAACTTGCCACGAAGCACCAAGAACTAAGCACCACAAACTCTGCATTTCACTCTGTGTCTCTGTGGTTCCATTTGCCCCTATCCATCACCGCGAGTTTCCTATGATCCCCATGGTCCAAGATCGACATTTAGGCGGCTACGTCGCAGGCGGTGATCCGGGCACGTGGTGTCCTCACCTGTGGACGTATCTCGTGCGGAAGTACGAGATTCGTTCGGTGCTCGACATGGGCTGCGGCGAAGGTCATGCGGCGAATTTCTTTCGCTCGCTCGGTTGTGAGGTGATGGGGGTCGACGGTTGCGAGCAGGCCATCCGCGACAGCGCGATTCCCGACGCCGTGCGGCTGCACGACTTCTGCCATGGTCCGTTTCAGCCCGAGCGACGTTTCGATCTGGTCTGGTCGTGTGAGTTTCTCGAGCACATTGACGAAGAGTTTTTGCCGAACGTGCTCGCCACATTGCTGTTGGCCGACAAGCTGATCGCAGTCACACACGCCTTTCCCGGTCAGCCGGGCCATCATCACGTCAATTGCCGCACGAGCGCGTATTGGATCGAGGTCTGCGAACGCGTCGGGCTCGACTGCCGGTTGAACGACTCGCTGGCCGCACGACGTGCCACGCTCGGCGATTATCACAGGTTGAACCATTTCGCCCGGAGCGGATTGATCGCGGTGCCGTTTGCTGATCCGCAAGATCGTCGCGTGCCGCCGCTCGCTGAGTTGCAAGCCGCCGGCGCTCGGCCGGGATTCTCGGCCCGGGCGAAAGAAGCGATCCTGCACGGTCAAACCAAACTCGCTCGCACTTGGGTCAAGTTGACGCGCGGCAAGTCGCGTGAGGCGGCGTGAGCGGAAATCGGTTTGACAAAATCATGGCGCACAAAATCATGAAATGCGGGAGTAAGACAGGATCATGGTGAACAGGATCATTTCAAAGTAAGAGAGAGTGGCAACTATCGAGATCATCGTGTGATTTCATTTGACTTCACATGATCCTGTCCCCCATGATCCTGTCTCCGGTCCGATGAGTTTGTGCCCCATGATTTTGTGTCATTCTCGCCGTAGGTGATTTCTGACCCGCGCCCGCGCCACGATCGTCGTTCCGGCGATGGATTGCTCGGAAGAGCTCGCGCTGATCGAGCGTGGCTTGCAGAACTCGCCCGGCTTGTTGTCGCTCCAAGCTGACTTTATCGGTCGGCGACTGCATATCGAGTTCGACTCGCAACTCACGTCGCCCGTGCAGATCGCGGGGCAGATCACGGCTCTGGGGTTCCCGGCTGAGGTGCCGCTGGCCGTCGTGCGTCGGCCGCTCGCCGCATTGCCGATGATCCAGCCCGCGACAATCGTGGCCGGGGCGTTGCTCGTCGCAGTTGCCAGCGTCGCGTGGTTTATGGGCACCGACTCGCCGGTGGCTTGGTGGTTGGCCGTGCTCTCGGCCGGTGTGAGCGCCATCTCGGTCGGCCGCGCCGCCTTACGCGCAGTGCGTCTCGGCTCGATCGACATGAACGGGCTCATGGTCCTGGCCGGCACGGGGGCGATCATCACGGGCGACAGTTACGAAGCCGCCACCGCGTTGTTCCTGTTCAACATCTCGCTCTGGCTCGAACAGTTGAGCCTCGGCCGCGCTCGCCGGGCGATCGAAACCCTCGTGCAGATTCAGCCTAGCGTGGCTCATCGCGTCACGAATGATGGCTCGGTCGATGTCGACGTCGCACAGGTCACGATCGGCGAACGACTGCTGGTCAAGCCGGGCGAACGGTTCCCGGTCGATGGCGTGGTGCGCGAGGGAATGTCGAGCGTCAATCAAGCCCCGCTCACCGGCGAGAGTTTGCCGGTCGACAAGCAGCCGGGCGACGCGGTCTTTAGCGGCACGTTGAACGGCAGCGGCGCGTTGATCGTCGAGGCGACGCACACCGCCGAGGCGTCGACGCTCGCACACATCGCACGACTCGTCGAACAGGCCCAAGCCACACGTTCGCCGACGCAGCGGTTCGTCGATCGGTTTGCGCGTCAGTACACACCGGCGGTCGTGTTGCTGGCCGTGATCGTGGCGGTCACGGTGCCGTGGTGGTTCAACGTGCCGTGGAGCGAGGGTCTGCACCGCGGATTGGTGCTGCTCGTGATCGCGTGTCCGTGTGCGTTGGTGATCTCGACACCGATCACGATCGTCTGCGGCTTGCATCGCGCGGCGACGCGCGGCGTGTTGATCAAAGGGGGCGAGTTTCTCGAAGCGGCCGGGCGACTCACCACGATCGCGTTCGATAAGACCGGCACGCTCACCACGGGCCAGCCTGAGTTGCGCGAGATCATCGCCCAACCGGAGACCCACGCCGACGATGTGCTGCGCTATGCCGCCGCGGTCGAAGCCCACAGTCAGCATCCGCTCGCAGCGACGATTGTGGCAGCCGCACAGCGGCGGGGTCTCAATCACAGCGTCGTCTCGGCGATGAGCGTTGAGACCGGTCGCGGTGCCTCGGGCCAGGTCGACAATCACACCGTGCTCGTCGGCAATGCTCGGCTGTTTCAAGAACGAAACATCGAGCGACCGGCCGATTTGCAGGCACGCGTGGGTGAGCACGTCGGCACCGTCGTGTGGGTCGCACTCGACGGACGGACGATCGGCGCACTCGTGCTGGCCGACGAGGTGCGGAGCGATGCGGCGCGAACGCTCGCCGAGTTGGCGGCTGTCGGTGTCCAGAGCGTGGTGATGCTCACCGGCGATCATCGTTCCACGGCAGAGCAAGTGGCCTGGTTGCTAAACATCTCCGACGTGCGCAGCGAGCTGTTACCAGCGGACAAGCTCGTCACGATCGAGGAGCTTGCCCGAACGCATCACGAGTTGGCGATGGTCGGCGACGGGATCAACGATGCTCCCGCGCTGGCCGCCGCGCCGCTGGGCATCGCCTTCGGGGCCGGTGCCAGCGACACGGCCCTTGAGGCCGCGGACGTGGTGATCGTCGCGCCACACCTGTCGCGAGTCGCCGAACTCGTGCGCCTCGGCCGGCGCTGTCGACAATTGCTCTCGCAGAACATCACGCTCGCCATTGCGATCAAGCTGATAACGTTGCTCGCAGCAGCCGGGGGGTGGGCTTCGATGTGGATGGCCGTGGCCGCGGACGTCGGCGCGAGTTTGGTCGTGATCTTCAATGGCATGCGACTGCTGCATAGCGATTTGTCGCCCGATCGCGAGGGTCCGCCGGACGCCTGTGGCTGTCCCCAGGACAAAAAGTTGTGAGCGGCGTGCCCACACATTAGCACTCGCACCCGACTTGGGGCAGTTACGCTATCTCTTTCGCCGACAATCCCCCAGGCCGTCATCGCGAAAAATCGCCGCGCAAATTATTGGCGAGCGCCAAGGCAGATCTTTATATTGAAGTCCTTTCTCGGTCTCCGTGGCTGATCGTGCGTTGGTCGGCCAGGGATGATCGGTTTTTTCTCGCGCCTCTGCTCCAAGTCGACTACGCCGCGGCCACGATCGTGGTCGCACAGGGCCATCCTACGATTTCATTTTCCATGAGCTTGACTGACTCCGGCTCGCTGGTTGATCCACGCGCTTCTGTAACGCCTGCTGCGGCGCTGCAGGCCAAAGAGTTGAGCCCCGGTGTGTGGTTGGCAGACCGCTACCGGTTGGATGCCGCTTTAGGGCGGGGACGCGTGGCGACGACCTATCGCGCCTGGGATCGACGGCTAGAAAACGACGTCATTGTCAAGGTGCTGCGAAGTTCGTTGATGGCAGACGGAACGTTTCGCGAGCAACTGTTTCACGAGCTGCGCGTTTTGCTGCCGCTCGCGCATCCGCATCTGACGAAAGTGCTGAACCTGGAAGTTGACCAAGGCCGATATGTGGTGGTCACGCAGTACTTTCCCGGTGGCAGCATCGAAGATCGTCGACCGATAAGTCGCGAGCGCGGCTGCTTGCCGAAGCCGCCGCACACGTTGTTTCCCTGGCTGACCAAGATTGCCGAAGCGCTCGACGCGATCCATGCCCATGGTTGCGTGTACGGCAATCTCAACGCGACCAAGATTCTGTTCAGCACCTACGAGAACGTGTACTTGTGCGAGTTTGTCGTCAATTTGGCGGCACACCGGGCGGCGCTACGGGGTGGCTCGAGCGTCGCGGCCGAAGATCGTCTGCTGGCGTGCTTTCCGGCCCCTGAGTTGGAAAGCGGAGCGCCGCTGACCGGCAAGGTCGATCAGTATGCTTTGGCGCGGCTGGCCCAAGATCTGCTCACAGGCTCGACCACCGGAGGCACGGCACAAGCGTCGAGCGACGGTTGGTTGACCGACGCCACGCGGCAGGTGCTCCGCCGTGCGCTGGCCACCGCGCCGCAAGATCGGTTCGCCACCTGTGCCGAGTTTGCCGCCGAGCTGCAAGCGGCAGCTGACGTCAAGTCGCCCGGCCAAGTGCGACGCACCGAGATCAACAACGGCACGTCGGCTTGTCCCGTGTGTGGCACGTCGCTTTATCTGAGCGACTCGTCGCGCGGCATCGACACGTTTTGCCCGCGCTGTCATTCGGCGCTGCATATCTCCGAGCAGCTCAGTTGGGTGTACGAGCTACGGCTGTTTCGCATGAAATAGCCGTGCGGAATTGGCTACCTGTTAACCGTGCGACCAACGCCGCAGGTCGAGCAGTTGCCGATAGGCGTAGAGCGCCGCGAGCATGATCCACGGCGTGGCGAGGATCACACCGCCGAAGCGAATCGTTTGCTCGGCCCAAGGTTCTGCCAGGATCACTCCGGTCGCCACGATGGCGAGTGACAGCGTATAAAGCCCGTCTTGTTTCAGCAGCGACAAGCCATGTCGTTGCAAGCGCCACAGCAGCCACAGATGTGCGACCGCCGCGCCGCCGGCCATGCCCAGGATAAAGCCCGTCAAGTCGGCGGCATAAAAGCCCACGAGCACGAGCGGCACCGTTGCCAGCAGCTTGACTAGGTTAAAGGTCGCCAATCCGCGCGGATCGCCAATCGCCGGCAAGGCGCGTTCGGCCGTGGTGCTCAAAACAAAGAACCACACGGCGATCGCGAGCCAACGCGCGATCTCGCCCGCACCGGCATAGCGTTGGTCGTAAATCACCTGAAAGAACGTGGGCCCGACCGCGATCACGCCGAGGATCAAGAGCCAGCCGATCGACAGGAGCACGCTGCGTGCTGCCCGCAAGGGCTCGATCATGCTCGCCGACGACTCACGGCCATGCCGGGCCAACAGCGGATAAAGCACCGCTCCGGCGAGCATGCCCAAGAGCAGATTCGGAAGCGTCGCAATCGCGACCGCCACGCTGTAGATGCCCAGCCGGTCGAGTGAAATCAGCTTGCCGAGCAACAGCCGATCGGCCTGCATGGCGCAGAACATGACCAGCGTGCTAACGAGGATCCATTTGCCGAAGTGAAACAAGTCGTGGAACGACTCGCGTTCCCAATCGAAACGATTGCCGGCTCCGGCGATCAAGCGATGACTGCTCGCCGCGACGACGAGCGACGTCGCAATGCTGCCGCCCACCAAGGCCCAGACTGACGGTTGATACCAGGCCCAACCGATCATCACGATCAAGCCCACGGCTTGCGAACCCAATTCGAGCAGCGTGAGCCGACCGAGTTGCAAGTGTCGTCGGGCAGTGAACAGTGCGGTCGAGTTGAAGCCCGCGATGACGGCGCTGAGCGCAGCGACCGGCAAGATCGTTAGCAAGCGTGGTTCTGCGTAGAACATCGCCACGGGCCAAGCGAGCACGAGCGCGGCCAAGAACAACACCCCGCCGCGGATCACCTGCAAGGTCCAGGCGGTGTTACGAAACCGCGGTTCGTCGCCGCGACGATGTTGGATAATGCTCGGCTCGACGCCCATGTCGGAGAACATGACCAGCGCTTGCAGAAACACGTTGACCAGCGCCATCAGGCCGAACGACTCGGGCAGCAAGAACCGCGACACGACGACGTTGCCGACCAGTCGCAACACTTGGCCCGCTCCGTAACCGGCGATCGTCCACAACGAACCGCGCACGAGCGCATTGCCGCTTTTCGTGCGAGCGGCCGAGTCCGTTTTCTCCACCGACTCCAAATCGTCGCGCGCAGCATCAACCACCGCTGCCACGCCAAAGGCGGGCAACTCGTCCGAGTGATCGGCAGTTGAATCAGGCTTTACAGTCACGGGCTCGAGTTAACACAGGACGCGTAGGCTGTTGGTAAGCCCTAGGTCGAATGTCGAAAGGTGTTATCAAGACCACATTTGCATACGAATCTGAACCGCGCATGCGCTCGTCAAATGAAGCCTCGTCATGGCTTCATCATTGGCACGACCGGACGATTTTCCTGGGGCAACACCATTCCGACTGCTTCACAACCATACGGCATGACCTAGGGTTGCTAGTGGGAAACTACTGTAGGTTGCCCCCAATCTTGGCACAGGCACCCGACCGCAACGGTCGTGGCCGTTATGATCGCTATGACCGACACGATCGAGCTGTTTGGGATCAAGATCGATCGCCTCACCATGCGCCAAACGGTCGAGCGGCTTATTGCGTGGACGCGCACCGAGTCGGCGAGTTGCCACTATGTAGTCACGCCGAATGTCGATCACGTGCTGATGTACCAAGAACGGGCCGACTTTCGGGCCGCGTACGAACACGCGAGTCTGGTGGTGGCCGATGGCGCGCCGGTCGTGTGGGCCTCGCGGCTGTTGGGCCGACGACTGCCTGAGCGCGTCGCGGGCAGCGATCTGACGCTACGACTGTTCGACGCCGCGAGCGCCGAGCAGCCGTTGCGTGTTTATCTGCTCGGAGCCGCGCCCGGCATTGGCGACCGAGCCGCGGCCAATATTCACGCTCGCTGGAAACACGTGCACGTTACCGGCACCTTTAGCCCGCCATTCGGTTTTGAACGCGACGAAGTCTGGAATCGGGAGATTCTCGACCGCATCGCCCATGCAGCGCCGCATGTGCTTGTGCTGGGCCTCGGAGCGCCGAAACAAGAGCTCTGGATCGCCCGACATCATCGGCATGTCCAAGCTCACGTCGCGCTCTGCGTCGGTGCGACGATCGATTTTCTGGCCGAACACAAGCACCGCGCTCCGCTGTGGATGCAACGCTCGGGCCTCGAGTGGGCCCATCGTGTTGCCACCGAGCCACGACGGTTGTTCGGACGTTACTTTCGCGGCGCGTGTCAGTTTCCGGCCCTCGTCGTGCGCCAGTGGCAACATCAATACGGACGAACCGCGCGTTAACCGCGCTCATCATTTAGCAGGTCAATATCATGCCGACTCATCCGCCGATCGAAGGCGTCGTCTTCCGTCAACTCAAGCATTTTCGTGACAGCCGCGGCTGGCTCGCCGAGTTGTTTCGTCACGACGATCTGCCGCAGGGCGTGTGGCCCGTGATGGCGTATGTCAGCGAGACGCTGCCCGGCGTGGCGCGTGGTCCGCACGAGCACGTCGAGCAGTCCGACTATTTCGCTTTCATCGGCCCGGGCGATTTCAGCTTGTATCTTTGGGACGCTCGACCAACGTCGCGGACCTATGGCCGCAAGCTGGTGCGGATCGTGGGCGAGAGCGACCCGACGGCCGTGATCATCCCGCAGGGCGTGGTGCATGCCTACAAGAACATCAGCGATCGGCCGGGCTGGGTGTTCAATGCGCCGAACCAACTGTACGCCGGCGAAGGCAAACGGGGACCCGTGGATGAGATTCGTCACGAAGATCGGGCCGACAGTCTGTATCGGCTCGACGATGAGCCCGCCGTATTCGTCCGTCCGCCGTTGGATGCCGCGCCGCCGCTCGACAATCCGACCGTGTTTGGTTAAACGATCGAGCGTTCGCCGCGGCTCAATGCAGCGAATAGAGGATGATATTCAGGCCGATCTTGGCGGCATCTTCGCGAATGTAGCCCGTGCATTCAAGCGAGTCGTGCCGCTCGAGCGCACAACTCAGGTCATACGGCGAGAACACGACCGCGTAGCGATCGCCAAGCGGCAAGCCTTCGAGCTCCGGCGGTTGCTCGCGCGTCACCGCCTTGAGCGGCTCACCAGCGCGGCGCACGTCGGGCTTGCGCAGCGTGACCTTGCGCAGATCGAAGCCGCCAAACTGATTCGTGTACAGCGGATGCGTGGCCGGGATCGCCTCGAGTTTCACCTCGGGAAACACAGCCAGCAGCTCACGTCGCATGGCCCGTGAAAACGCCTCGCTGGCACAAACGGCGTCCGCCACGATCATGCCGCCTCGTTCGAGATACTCCTTCAACGCCTTACGTTCCTCGGGCGAAAACGAGAACTCGTTGCGACCATGCATGAACACGACGTGATAGTTTTTGAGCTGATCGCCGAGCAGGGTGACTTCGCGCCGATCGACGGCAACCATTAAACCTGTTTGCTTCTCGACGGTTCGCAACAGATTGGGTAGTGCCGAAGGAGCGACGTTCCACCCGCCGTTGTGTTTCAACTTGGCGATTGCCATCCGCCCGCGGGCCGCGCGATCCCCGATGTCGTTGCTCGCCACATCGAGCGCCGCGTCCAGCTTGTACTTCAACTCGCGATTGGTGGCATAGGCCAGCACGTTGATCCCCACCGAAAGCGAAGCGGTCATGCCGTCGCTGATTCGTTTTTGAGTCGGCGGCGCTTTGCCGGGCACGGCCAATTCCCAGTAACAGCCCAGGTTGCGATTGGCATACACGAAGCAGGTGCGACAGCCGTAATCGACTCCGTAGAGCGGGGGCATGTAGTTGGCGTCGACCCGTTCCTCGGCGGTCCACAGGGGATGGCCAGCGTCGAGTAATCGCAGTTGATACTCGGGCTCGGGAAAGATTGCCGCGGCCAGTCGACGAATGCCATCGTCAAAACGATCGTCGCTGCAACAGTTTTCAGCAAAGATGAAGCCGCCCAAGTCGATGTACTTGCGTAACAGCGCGATCTGGTCCGGAGTAAAACGTGGCGCGAGTTTGCCGCTGATCATCAGCACCGGTGTCTGCATCAGATCGCTCGCGTCGGCGGCGCCGATGTCGATTACCTGCCAGGTCAGATCGCGCCGCCAACGTTGTTCGACGTAGTTGACCAGATTGGCCAAGTCGCGGCGGTGAGGATTCCAATCGTCGTCGGGCTCGTGTTTCAACCGCGCCACGACGACCGCCCGACGACCTTTGGCCAGGAACAGCAACGCTAGCGACGTGGCGACATGTTGGTTCGACTCCCCGGCCGTGCCGCGCCAACTGCCCGGCGGGTTGGCCTGTTGCTGGACGAGAAACTCGGCCCCTTCGCGATACCAATCGTGTCCGCCGATAAACCGCCGGTTGGTCAAGCGACCCACGCGCTCGACGCCATACAAAAAGTAGTAGAGATAGGTATCCGTGCTGTTCATCCCCGGGTTGCCGTGGACCGAGAATTTGCGTCCCAACCAGGCCAAGCCCCGTTCGATCGCCGCGTCGCTATCCTGCGCGCCGCAACAACGCAATTCGTTGTTCTCGATCTTGGCGTCGCCTTGACTCAAGCGCTCGCGGATCATGACCATGGCGCCAATGCCGGCACAGGTCATGCTGCCAGTCCCGTGATGATTTTTGACATAACCCCACGAGCCGTCGCCGGCTTGAGCTTCGAGCCACCACTGCTCGGCCTTGCGTAGCACTTGTTCGTTCAAGGGAACGCCGACCCGCGCCGCCTCGTAGAGGGCGAGCATGGCGAATTGCGCGTTCGAGTTGTCGCCGGAATTCGTGCTGGAAGTGTATCCCCACACGCCCTTGAACGGGTCGCGGTCTCGTTGATGCGACTCGAGCCACTTGACGTTCTCGTTGATCTTGAGCATGTCGCGCTGCGGGTCAGCCGCGCATAGCACCATCGTCTGCAGCGACACGCTGTAGGTGTGATCGAGCTTCAGACCGCGAACATGCTGGATCGCTTTGCTCAGCACGGGATCGTCGAGCGGCACGCCGGCGTTGATGAGGGCCAGCGTACAAAGCGCGCTCACACCGCTCGGGGCGAGACTCGTGAACCCTTCCGGCCAGCCGCCATTGTTGTTCTGTCCCTCTTTGAGAAATGCGACGCCGCGATCAATGGCCCGCCGCACCTGTTCCGCGTCGATATCAGCGCGGACCGGACTGCTGAGCAAGAGCAGAGCGCCAAGTACAACGGCGAACGAGCGAACCATCATGAAGCACGTCCCGAGAGGGTAGCGACAAGCATGCACAGAGGCATTGTAAGGGTGATCGTCGCATGAGGGAATCTCAGCGAGGTATCGGGGAGTGATACCGTTTGGTGATGTGTGCCATGTCCACGTCTTCGTGGACAGGCGTTTTCCCCGAGAAACATTCCCACGCGGACATGGGCATGGCACACGAGCAGATCAAATGGCATCACTATCAGGTATCGACGTGTAAAGAGGAACGAGACTTCAGGTAGCGTGTGTTCGATCTGCCGGGTGACTCGTCAGGTGAGCGGTCACGCTTTACAATGCCGAGTATGAGCATCTATCCGACCCAACTTGCCCTGTCGCCCGATCAGCAGTTACAGATCACGTGGTCCGACGGACGACGCGATGCGCTGCCGGTGCGTTTGATCCGCGACCAATGTCCGTGTGCCACGTGTCGCGAAAAGCGAGCCGCGCCGCCACCCCCGCCGACGTTGTTGCCGGTCTTGAGTGCCGCCGAGGCGCAACCCCTGCGGCTGTTGGGGATGGAACCAGTCGGCAATTACGCCTATTCGCTGCACTTTAGCGATGGTCACGACACGGGCATTTTTACGTTCGAAATGCTCCGGCAGCTGGCCGAGGAGCCGAACCGCCCCGCTTGACGCCCAGCCGGTGAGGCGTAGACTGGAGCATCTGGCAAAGTCGTGCCCCCCAACGATTTGCCCGAACACTCGCGCGAGTGGCGAAACTGGCAGACGCACCAGCTTGAGGGGCTGGCGGGAGCAATCCCGTGGAGGTTCAAATCCTCTCTCGCGCACTGAATGATGTCGATTTAGCGGCTTGAACTTACGGTTTCGATTCGGATCTGATCTCGAACGACTCTCCATGGCGGCGACCGCCTCGAGCACCATGCCCGAGCTTTCTCAGTCGCCGCGATTCCCGCTCGATTTGTGCGGGCTGATATTGGGTCCCGCGTTGCTCATTGCCTGGCTGCTGGGCACCTCGCCCGATCAACTCAGTCTGACGCCGGAAGCTCATCGGCTGGCCGGCGTGATGCTGTTGACCATCCTGTGGTGGCTCACCGAGCCGATTCCGATTCCCGGCACGGCGATCTTGGCCGTGTGCCTGAGCGTGTTTCTCGGCGCGGTGCCGAACGAGGCGGGCAAGAAGCCGGCCGAGATTGCCCTCGCCCCGTTTGCCGATCCTAGCGCGTATTTTCTCGTCGGCGGCATGTTCATTGGCCGAGCCATGCAACGCCACGGGCTCGACCGACGGTTTGCGCTCGCCATTCTTTGCACACGTTGGGCGGGCCGGTCGCCCGGCGCTCTGCTCGCTGGCGTCGGAATGGCGGTGATGCTCGTGTCGATGTGGACCAGCAACACCGCGGCCACGGCGATGGTGTATCCGGTGACGCTCGGCATCATCAGCGTACTCGCGCAAGGAGCCGGCGACGCAGCAGGGTCGTTTGCCCATTCAAGATTCGCGACCGGGCTGCTCTTGAGCACGGCGTATGCGTCGAGCGTCGGCGGCGTGGCGACGCCGATCGGCTCGGGGACCAATGTATTGGCCCGCGGCTTGTTCTCACGACCCGAGAACCTGGGGACCGACATCGCGTTCTTGAATTGGATGTTGCTCGGCATCCCGGTGATGATCGTGGGTTATCTCGGCATGACGTTCTGGTTGCGGCGGCTGTCACCGGCCACGGAACTCGACATGCCGCGACTGCGTGATTATCTGCACGCCCAGCAGCAGCAACTCGGTCCTTGGCGACCGGGCGAACGCAACACGCTGATCGCATTCGTGCTCACGGTCACGCTGTGGATCACCCCGGCTGTGCTGACCTTTGTGGCAAGCAAAGCGACGCAAGATTGGTATCGGGCCCACTTCTCGGAAGATATCGTGGCGTTGTTCGCGCCGGTGCTGATGTTTCTGTTGCCGGTCGATTGGCGACATCGCGAATTCACGATCGACGTCAGCGATTTGCAGAAGGTCGATTGGGGCGCGATCTTGCTCTTTGGCGCCGGCCTATCGCTCGGGCAGATGATGGCCAAGACCGGATTGGCGAGCGTGGTGGGAACGTCGGTGGTGTCGCTCTTGGGTTCGACCGACTTGTGGACCATCACGGCCGTGGCGATCACGGCGGGAATTGTCTTGAGCGAATTCACGAGCAACGCGGCGGCGGTGGCCACGTTGTTTCCGGTGATTCTGGCGATCACGCGTCAAGAACAGCTCGATCCCTGGCCGCCGCTGTTGGGTCTGACGTTCGCCGCCAGTTTCGGCTCAGCACTGCCGGTTTCGACACCGCCCAATGCCATTGTTTACGGCTCGGGCTTGATCCGCATGCCGCGGATGATCGTCGCCGGGCTGGGGCTCGACGTCGTCTGCGGCGTCGCGATTTGGATCGTGCTGCGCGCGGCGTTCGCGCTCGGCTGGTCGCCGACGTAACACGCGGGTCGCACGCTTGCCATTCGGTTACGGATTCGCCGCGAGGGTATCCGTGGGCGAGTGAATCGAGTCGCCGAGCAACCGCAGGAACGTCACCGCTTGAGCGTACGCTTGATTCACGTTCGTGCCATTGAGCGCGTCGAGCTCTTGACGCAGTTTGGTGATCGCGGCCGTCATGCTGCTGTGGTTGACCGGACGACCGGCGGCATGCATGGCGAACATCTCGTCGATCAGCGTGCGCGTGGCCATCAGCGCCGGATTGAGCAGCATCTCGGGCCACGCGATTTGGCCCGTCACGGGATCGAGTTGTGCGACCGTCAACCGGCGTCGTTGAGCTTGCTCGGCGAGGCGTTCTTTGGTCGAGCCCGTCGGCGCGACAGGTTTCCGAGCCGCCGCCTCGGCAGCGGTGTACTCGCGATTCATCCGCCGCATTTCAAAGAACGCTTCGGTGGCTTGCTGGCGAGTCTTGATCTCGGCTTGCTTGGCTTCTTGGTTCAGCTTGTTCGCCTCGGCCGTCATGACGTTGTAGGCACCCGCTCCACGCAGGGCTTGGCCCATGCCCACGGCATACGAGCCGGCCGCGGTCGTCGCTCCATAACCGTATCCGTATCCGTAACCGCCGTAGCCATAGCTGCCATAAGGACGACCGTAGTAGCGACCATATTGCGCGCCGACAGATCCGCTCAGCCCGGCGATCACCAGCGCCGCTACAAGACTTGTGCAAACACCCCACTTCATGGATTGGTGACTCATGAGCATAAAATTCCGCGACGGAAGACAAAGTTGTTTGGAACGCGGTCAGACAACGATTACGATGTTTATTATGAGATGATGGCCGAGGCAACTCAACTTAATTCTCGAACAACGAGCCCACTATGACACGACATCCCCGAGTGTTGATCGCAATTTTGCTGCTGTTGGTTTCGGTTTCGCCAGCCCGGGCGGTCGACGTGGGCCCATTGGTCGCGGCCTTGGGCCAGCCCGACGCCGCCGTGCGGATTCGTGCGATTGACGACCTCGGCGCGATGGGGCCAAGTGCTCAGCCTGCGGTGGAAACACTCATCAAATTGCTCGACGATCCGAACGCCGACGTCCGTTGGCACACGGCCCGCACGTTGGGGGCGATTGGCCCCGGGGCGGTCGCGGCGATTCCGGTGCTTGAGAAGCATTTGGCCGACGATCAACCCCGAGTGCGAGCGTACGCTTGCTTTGCTCTCGGTCAGATGGGCGCGGCCGCCAAGGCGCTCGTGCCGCAATTGGTCGTGGCAGTCAAAGACTCCGACGCGATGGTGCGTCGCGAAGCGATCCGCGCCGTCCGCACGATTCGGCCGGGGCCGACCGTCGTGGTGCCGCTGTTGATTGACGTGCTCAAACAGGCGAAGCCCGACGAGGTGGGACCGGTGCTGCACTCGCTGGCCGAGTTGGGTGACAAGGCCGTGCCGGGATTGATCGAGACGTTCAAACACGCCGATGCCCAGTATTGGGCCGCGCTGGTGCTCGCCGATCTGGGGCCCGAAGGCAAAGGGGCCGTGACCGCAGCCATGGCGGCGCTCAAGCATCCGGACCCGCATGTCCGGTTTGAAACGTTGGTCGCACTCGGGCATGTTGGAGCTGGAGCCGGTGAGGCAACCCCCGCGATTGTGCCGCTGTTGGATGATACCGAACCGGCTGTGCGTCACGCGGCGATGTACGCCCTGGGCGCGATCGGTCCGTTTGCCACGAGCGCCGAACCGAAACTGCAAGCGATTCTCGCGGCCAAAGAGCCCACGAGCGAAGTCTTTGCCGCTTGGGCTTTGGCTCAAATCGTGCCTTCGGATGTCGCGCGACGCCGCGCGGCCGTGCCGCTATTGATTCGCGCCATGA
>JAEUIL010000427.1 GCA_016794255.1 Planctomycetaceae bacterium
CGGTTCAGGGCATTCGCGACCGCACCGGATTCGGCGCGATTCAAAACCTGGGAGTGACGCCCGAGTTCCGCGGCCACGGCCTCGGCAGCAGCTTGTTGCTCAAAGCGCTCGAAGGGTTCCATCGCGCGGGCTTGCAACGCGCGTTCCTCGAAGTGACCGCGCAGAACGAAGGGGCGATCCGACTCTATCGCCGGCTCGGGTTCCACAAGGCGCGCACGGTTTACAAAGCGGTCGAGCAACCCGCGTTTGCGCTGCGTTGATCTCCCGTGACGGCATAGTATCGATCACGCTCCGCGTGATCCTTCCGTGCATTAGAGCCGTGGGTCCTGGAAACCCGGAACGATTTGAAAGACTTTGGAAATCCAACGTGCTTCGCATCACGCGGAGCGTGATGGATACTATTAGCTGCTAGCGACGCATGCAGCGTGCGGGGTTTGCACTTCGTCCGAATGACCCGCTCCGATAAACTTCCGCTGCTCGGTTATGGACCGTCTCAGCAAGGAGTGCCGGAGTGTCCCGTCGTCGTTGGTTTACGTTCGTCGCGCTGGTGTTGTTGTGCATCGCCTTTGGCTCGGGCTACGCCCTCACCGTGGTCACGCCCGAGGTCGGTGAAGCGTATGTGTCGCCAGCGAATGATGCACAGAAGCTGTGGACCTTTGGCTTTGTCGGCGATACGCAGTTGGGCGAAGAACTGACGCCGATCATCTTTCGTCAGATGCGCGCGGCGGGCGTCGAGTTCGTGTTGCACCTCGGTGACATGGTCGATGAAGCGACCAACGATGCCGAATGGGATCAGTTGATGGCCACGGCCGCGAGCGAGCAGATTCGCTTGATGCCCGTGGTCGGCAATCACGATCGACTGGGCGATCGCTTCGACACGGGCGAGGCGAGGTTTGCGCAATACTTTCCGCATCTGCATGGCACGTTCTATCACTTCCGCCACCGCGGCTTGAACTTTTGGATGCTCAACAGCGAACGCTCGTTGGCTCCTGGCAGCGAACAGGATCGATTTCTCAGTTGGCAGCGCGAGCATCATCCGGGCCCCACGGTGGTGTGCCTGCACAAACCGGTGTTCACCTGCGGGCGACGCGATCCGGTCGGGCTGATGCAGCGTCGGCTGTGGTTGCACGGCGCGGTGCGCGACAGCCAAGTGGTTGCGGTCTTGGCCGGTCACAATCATTACTACGATCGCTCTTGGCCGCTCGATGGCGTAACGTACGTGGTCAGCGGCGGCGGCAGTCCGAAACTTTACGGGCCCGAACGGCCCAACGCGACGACCGCCAAGTTCGTGTCAGGCCGCAATCATTTCGGCCTGGTGGACGTGTATGCCGATCATCTGACCGTGCGAGCCGTGGACCTCGACGGTCACGAATTCGACCGCTTCGATGTGGCCCTCAATACCGCCGCGTCATCGGACCAGAATCCAACGGTGCGACCCGGTATCGAGTTGCCACCCCTGGCGGAGTTACCCGAGTATGGTCGGCCGGCGCTCGAAGCTCGTCGCCAGACACCGGGTCTATCACCGGCCCTGCCGCGGCCCTGGTGATACTATCCGCGCGGTCTAGTCACCCATGACCGCTGCGCCAAACGTGTTTCGGGGGGGCCTCCGTGCCGTCGAGCGAATCGCCGTCGTCACTCCCTACGTCGCGCCCCCAAACCACAAAAAGGACACCCTCCGTCACAGCACGTGAGTTGCTATGCCGATGGTCATTACTCAGGTTTGAATCGCACTCACTGCACCAATCACCGCCTCACCACCGTGTGAGGTCGGCTCGATTGGCGTCGCACTTCGCGCACGAGCAGCATGTCACTCCGTGCTTGATCACACGTTCGGCAACACGACATCGCGAGCGGTCGCATGCTCTTGGCCTGATCCAGTTCGTCGTGCCCGCTCATCGCACGCACAACTTGCTGATGCTGGCCAAAAAGGTCTCGCTTCAACTCTTCATCGCCATCGTGAGCATCAAGCCCATGATCGCAACCGGAACGACCACTATCGAACTGCGTGATGCAGGAACCGTGAGCGACGTGCGATCCGCGGAAAGCGGCAGTCGAGCGGCCGATAGCGATCGTGAGACAAGCCACGAGCGAAACGAGACAGGCCGTATTGTGTCGCTCGAACGAAGATTGTCAAGAAACTAAATCGTGATGATTCGCGAATCAAAAACTCGCGTGAAAACACGAGTGTTTAGCCTGCTTGACGGCGCGAAAAAAACTGCTATTCGCTACGCCGCGTCGGCGCGATGCACAAAGCGCCGCACGATCCAGTTGTCGCCCAACACGCTCAGCGCGATGCGATCGTCGAGGTTCGGCCGAAACACGGTCAGCAGCAACAGCGGCAGATACCACGCCATGTACACGCCGCCATCTTTGGCGTGCCAGAATTGGACGCCCAACATGAGCGCCGCCGTGCAACTCATGAGCGTCCCCAGGTTCTTGCGCGCCGGCCAGATCGCAAAGCTGATCGACAGCGCCACGAACGCCACGAACACCGGAATGCGATACGGCGCTAAGCCCTCGCCTTTCCAGAAGCCCGTGATGCCCGACTGCGCGATCGTGGTCCAACCCAGCATCTGCTTGGCTTGCGTGAGGAACGACGCGAGATCGTACGAAGTGAAGATCAGCGTCGAGACGAGCAGCGCCAAAGTGATCATGAAGCCGCTAACGAACCGGCCCAAGCCACGTTGCCAGTAGAAACTGCACCACAGCGGCAACAAAAAGACCGGGTAGTAAACCAAGCCCGTCACGAGGCCCAACAGCATGCCGGCCACCAACGGCCGACGATACGCCAGAACCGCAAACGTCAGCAGCGCGCCGGGCAAGCAATGATGCACGCGGCCCGTCATGTCGGCCGTGTAGGGCAGCAGTAAGTACAGCGTCGCCGCGGCGATGCCCGTGCGGGGATTGTCAAAGTGCCAAGCGCCGATCAAGATCACGCCCACCACAATCGCCAAGTGCGAGAGCACGGCCGTCGTCCGAGCCACGGCCGATTGCACGACCGCTTGCCGAGCATCTTCCGAGGTCGCTTCCGCCGGTTGGACCAGCGGTTTGGTAATGATCGTCGGCAGCATGTGGAGCAAC
>JAEUIL010000445.1 GCA_016794255.1 Planctomycetaceae bacterium
CTTCCAAGACCCTCATCCGGCCTTTGGCAACCTTCTCCCGGTGGGAGAAGGATTAGAACGACGCTTGCTCAACCGGCGGGCTTGTTCATCGCCAGACTGTGCAGCGTGACGACGCCGCCGATCGACATCAGGGCCCAACCCAGCCACGGCGGCGGTTGGATGGTCCGCTTCGTCATCGGACCAAACGACGCGAGGATGCCCGAGTTGGCGGCCTGCTGCGGAGGCCCGATGTTCTCGTTAAGCCAACGGGTCGTCGGCTCGTTGAGCACCATGGTGTTGACGTACCGGAATTGAATGCCCAAGCCGAGCAAGACGACGCCGATGATCAGGTAGTGGTTGCGAGTCAGTTCCATGACGACACCTGTGGCACGGGGGACCATGGTTGGGTATCGATCGTTTGCCGCGGCCACTTCAACGGCGTCGGCAAGCTACGGACTGTGTCGCTCTTGCAGATCACGGCGGGGTCGCTGCACTTCAGCTAGCTGCTACAACCCGAACATGCGACAAGGTTGAGCATGAGCACTGGCAGGTAAGCGACCTCGGCGGCAGGCAATGACGAATGTCGAAGTTCAAATGACGAATGGACATTCGACATTTAGACATTCGGGCTTCTTTCGACATTCGAGCTTCGGCATTCGTCATTCTCTCCATTGTCTCTCAGTGGTCATGGGCGCGCCCCAAAACTGATCTTGAGCCATATCTCCGACCCTTCTATTGTCTGACTGACCGGTCAGATATTTATTCATCAACAGGGTTGGATCATGTCGCGCAGACCAGGCCGACCGATCGACGTGCAGCTACAAGAGCGGCGTCGTGCCGAGATTCTCGATCAAGCGGCGAAGCTGTTTGCGGCGCGCGGTTATGCTAGCACCGACACGCAAGAGTTGGCCGCCGAGTTGAACGTCTCGAAGGGGACGATCTTTCGTTACTTTCCGACCAAACGCGAATTGTTCTCGGCCGCGATCGAGCGGTCGCTGGAGCAACTGCGACTGGCGGTGGATGTGGCGGCCGACGCGGTCGACGACCCGCTCGAAAAAATCATCGCCGCGATGACCGCGTATCTGCGGTTCTTTGACGATCATCCCGAGGTGGTCGAGTTGTTGATCCTCGAACGGGCCGAGTTCAAAGATCGCATCTCGAGCTACTTCGACCGCCGCGATCGTGGAGCCGAGTGTGACGAGTACTGGCGGCTGCTGTTGACCGGCTTGATCGAGACCCGCCGGCTGCGTGAACTGCCCGTCGATCATATCCGGCAGGTGCTCGGCGACTTGCTCTACGGCACGATCTTTAGCAATCACATGTCGGGCCGCGCGCGACCATTCGCCGAGCAGGCCAACGCCCTGTTCGACATTGTCTTTCACGGCCTGTTCACGGAACGCGAACGACGGCGCACCGCGCCGGTCTCGCTCGCTGCCGACGAATCTCACTCGCCTTATGAATCGCAAGCGGAGCAAATGATATGAAGCAATCACGCTCAAAAATCGTCTGGCTCGTAGTGAGCGTGCTCGGCTCGGCACTCGGTGCGGCGGCGTATTTCGGCGGTTGGCTGTCGAAAGATACGGCTCCGGTCGATGCACCGGCTGCGATCGCGCCGGTGGCGAAACAACCTGATCCGATCGCGGTGACGTTGGCCGAGGCCGTGTCGCGCCCGGTCGAGCGTCGGGTACGAACCGTTGGTACGCTGCATGGCTTCGAGGAGATCGAGATCGGGCCGCTGGTCGATGGGCATGTACGCAAGGTGCTGCATGATGTCGGCGACATCGTGCGGCCGGGCGAAACGTTGCTTGAAATCGACGACACCGACCTACGGCTGGCGGTGAGCGAGATGGGCCGCGCGCTCGAACTCGAGTTGTCGCGTCTCGGCTTGACGACCATTCCCGAGCGAACGTTCGACGTGACCAAACTCCCCGCGGTGTTGCGAGCTCAAGTGGTCGAGCAGAACGCGGCCGATACATTCGCGCGGTACAAGACGCTGGCCGAGCGCAATGCGATGTCGCAGGACGAGTTTAGCAAAGCCGAGTTGAGCCTGTCCGTGGCTCGTCTCGATACGAAGCAACGCATCATGGAAGCCGAGCAGCACCTCGCCGCAGTTCGTCATCGACAGGCGGTGTTGGAGACCACGCAAAAGCGGTTGAAGGACACACAAGTGGTCGCGCCGCCGATGCACGTGACCAGCGGCGAGTCGCCATCACCCGCCTACACCGTATCGGGCCGAATGGTATCGCCTGGCGAGATCGTGCGCGCCGCGCCCCCTACGCCACTGTTCAAACTCGTCGTCGAAGATCCGCTCAAGCTGCAATCGGCAGTCCCCGAGCGCTTCGCGGCGCAAATTCAGAACGGTCAAACGGTCGATCTCGAGATCGAAGCGCTGCCCGGTCACACGATTCACGGTCGGGTCGTGCGCGTGAATCCGACCGTCGATCCCGCCAGCCGCACGTTTCAGATCGAGATCGCGGTCCCCAATCCCGAGCGCCGCATCAAGCCGGGGTCATTCGCTACGGCCTCGATTCTCGTCGACGGTGATGCGGTCGCGGTGACGGTTCCGGAAGAGGCGGTGATTCGCTTTGCCGGGGTCACGAAGTTGTTCACGATTGCGGACACCGCCGCGCAATCGACACCGATCGAGCTCGGCACTCGGCTCGAAGTGCGCGACACCGCGGGCAAGACTCACCGTTGGGTCGAGATTCAAGGCTCGATCACGCCCGGCATGAAAATCGTGACCAGCGGTCATGCGCAGTTGGTCGATGGCTCGGCCGTGCGGATTCGCGATCTGCCGCCGGTCGAAGAACAACCGACCGAGCGCAAGCATCAGTTGATCCGCCAGGCCCGGCAGTCGACGAGTGAGCGAAAGGACGTGCGATGACCATCTGGGAACTCTGCATCAAACGGCCGATCTTCACGGTCATGCTTGTCTCGGCACCGATCGTGCTGGGGCTGGCGTCGTATCCGCGGTTGGGCGTCGATCTGTTTCCGAACGTCGATCTGCCGCTGGTGACCGTCACGACCACACTCCGCGGCGCGAGTGTCGAGGAGATGGAGACCGGCGTCACAAAGCCGATCGAGGAGATTGTCAACACCGTCTCGGGCATCGAGCAGCTGCGGTCGACCACGAAGGAAGGCATCTCGCAGGTCATGATCGAGTTCGTCCTCGACAAGGACGGTGCCGTCGCGGCTCAAGAAGTCGACGCGAAAGTACGGACGATTCTGAGTCAGTTGCCCGCGGGAACCGACGCGCCGATCATCGACAAGTTTGCGCTCGATGCGGCTCCGGTCATGACCATCGCCGTGTCGGGACGGCGCGATGCACGCGAGATCACCGAGATTGCCAAGCGACGCATCAAGGAAGACCTTGAATCGTTGCCCGGCGTCGGCGCGGTGATTCTGGTCGGCGGCCGCCAACGGGCCGTGCAGATTTCGATCGATACTGACAAACTCAAGAAGTTCGAGAACCTCACGATCGAAGATGTGCGTCAGGCGCTGGTGCGTGAGAATCAAGAGCAGCCCGGCGGTCGCATCGATCAAGGGACGCGCGAGATCGTGTTGCGCACGATGGGCCGTGTGCGCGATCCGCTGGCGTTTGCCGATTTGATCGTGGCCAATCGCAATGGTCAGCCCGTGCGGCTACGCGATCTGGGGACGGTGAGCGATTCGTTCGAGGAACCGCGCGGGATCAGCCGGCTGTGGTCGGCGGCAAACTCGACGGCGAACGAGTCCCACGATGCTGCATCCGTAGCCGAACTCGCCAGAGTTCGGGAGCCCAGTGACACGGCGAAGACCCGAACTCTGGCGAGTTCGGCTACATTGCCTATGACCGATGCACCGGGCGATCAGGCCGTGACGCTGATCGTGCAAAAGCAGTCGGGCACGAACACCGTGGCGATTGTCGATCATGTCAAGCGCCGGCTCGCCGAGCTGCGCGAGCTGCTACCGGCCGATATCGACGTGGCCGTGATCCGCGATCAATCGAAGTTCATCGAGAACTCGATTCACGAGGTGCAAACGCACTTGTTGCTCGCGGCGGTGCTGGTGAGTTTGACTATCTTGTTGTTCATTCGCGACTGGCGCACCACGATCATCGCCACGCTCTCGATTCCGACCTCGATGATCGCCACGTTCGCGTTCATGTATGTGATGGGCTTCACGCTCAACAACATCACGATGCTCGGGTTGATCCTCGCGATCGGCATTGTCGTCGACGATGCGGTGGTGGTGCACGAGAACATTTTCCGCCACATGGAAGAGTACGGCCTGAGCGCGTGGCAAGCCGCGGCCTCGGCCACGAAAGAAATCGCGCTCGCCGTGGTGGCCACGACGTTTTCGCTGCTCGTGATCTTTGTGCCGGTCGTGTTCATGGGTGGCCGCGTGGGTCGCTTCTTTAGCAGCTTCGGCTACGTGGTCGGCTTCTCGATTCTGATGAGCATGTTCATCTCGTTCACGATGACGCCGATGCTGTGTGCTCGGTTCCTGAAGGCCGAGGAGGGGCACAGCTCGAAGGCGGGCTGGATCTGGCGGTTGGTCGAGGGCTTCTACATGGGCAGCCTGCGGTTCTCGCTGCAGCATCGCTGGCTGATCGTGCTGCTCACGATCGGCATGCTCGCGTCGACGCCGCAATTGATGAGCATCGTTGGTAAAGACTTCGTGCCGCGCGACGATACGAGCGAGTTTGAAGTCGCGGTGACGTTGCCCGAGGGTTACACGCTGGATCGGGCCGATGAAGTGCTGACCGAAGTGGAACTGCGCCTACGCAAGCTCCGCGGAGTGACGAACACGTTTATCACGATCGGCGACACCACTGGTCGAGCGACCCGCGGTCAGGGCGAGGTGACTCGGGCGACGATCTATTGCCGCTTGTCGGACCTCAAGGACCGTGAGTTCTCGCAGTTCGACGTGATGGCCGACGCGCGGGGGATCGTCGTCGATTACCCCGATTTACGGGCCGCGGTGCAAGATGTGGCCGCGATCTCGGGCTCGGGCTTTCGACAGGTGATGATCGATCTCAACCTGCGCGGGCCCGACATGCAGCGCTTGCAGGAGTTCTCCGAGCAGATCACGAACTGGATGAAGTCGCACAAGCACTATGTCGATGTCGACACGAGTCTGTCATTCCGCAAGCCCGAGCTACGCATCTTGCCGCTTCGCGAACGAGCGTCGGAACTCGGCGTGTCGATCCAATCGATCTCGACCACGGCCAATGTGCTCGTCGGCGGCGAGCCGGTGAGCAAGTACAAAGAAGCCGATCAGCAATACGATGTGTGGTTGCGAGCCGAGCGGGGCTTCCGCGACGATCCGAACGAAATCGCGCGTTTGACCGTGCCATCGAGCAAGCCGGGCGTGGGAGTCGTCGAGCTTGGCAATGTCGCGCGGTTTGAAGAAGCGCAAGGGCCCGCTACGATCGAACGGTTCGCTCGTCAACGACAAGTCGTCGTGTCGGCCAATCTCGAAGGAAAGCCGCTGGGCGAAGGTGTGCAGGAACTTGCCGACTTCGTCAAGACGCTCGACCTGCCGGCCGATTATCGCTGGGAGTTCATCGGTCAGGCCAAGAACCTGAACGATACGATGGCCAACTTTCTGATCGCGTTCGGTCTGGCGTTCTTGTTCATGTACATGATCCTCGCCGCCCAGTTCGAGAGCTTCGTGCATCCGATCACGATTCTGTTGGCGCTGCCGCTCACCGTGCCGTTTGCGATTCTGTCGCTGATCTTGCTGCGGACGAATCTCGACATCTACGCGATGTTCGGGCTGTTCATGCTCTTTGGCATCGTGAAGAAGAACGGCATCTTGCAGGTCGACTACACGAACGTGCTGCGCGAGCGCGGATTGCCCCGCGATCAGGCGATTCTCGATGCCAACGCGGTGCGATTGCGACCGATTCTGATGACGACCGTGATGCTTGTGGCAGCGATGGTGCCGATGGCCGTGGGCGAAGGGCCCGGCGCGGCATCGCGAGCCGGCATGGCCAAGGTGATCTTGGGCGGACAGTTGCTGTCGCTGTTGTTGACGCTGCTGCTCACGCCGGTGGCGTATTCGTTGTGGGATGATCTGACCACGATCGTGCGTCGCTGGGGCACACGACTCGGGTGGATCGTCGATCACACGGACGAGCTGGCTCATTTGGCGATTGCATCCATCGAGGCAACGCCAATCGTCCACGACAAGGCAGCTTGAGCGGAGACTGAGTTACTCGTCCAACGCCTTCTCCTGCGGGAGAAGGTGTCGAGCGCAGCGAGACGGATGAGGGCCGGTGCAGCTTCAAAAAGCCCTCATCCGGCCTTCGGCCACCTTCTCCCAAGGGGAGAAGGGTTTTTCAATCGCGTTCTCTCCGACGAGAGAACCTGCTCATCGTTTGACGTCAAACCAGCGGGGATAAATCCCTTCGCTGCGGGGCCCTTCGCGAACGATCAGCGCTCGAATCCGCTGCTCGGCCTTGGGGATGGCCTTGTGTCCGTAAGGAGCCGGAATCTGCGGCGCGCTTTTCTTACGCTGAAAACATTCGACGTAAAACGCGTCTCCCTCGGCCACACCGTCGCCTTTCTCGACGCTCTCCACGATCAGCTTGACCACGTAGTGATGGTTCGAGCGGGTCTCGTAGCTGAAGACGCTTTCGACGGTCCCCACGACAATGTGCGTGGCATCCTCGGCGCTCTCGGGCGGTCGCTCGGCCCGGGCTGCGGGGAGCAGTGCAGCTTGCAGCACCAGGGCAAACATCAGCATTGCGAAACGACGCATGACGGTCTCCGAGTGGTAGGCCGGAACAAGTCCGCGCAGTTCCGGCAAGCAGCGGTGTTGATTCAGCTTTGCGTGTACTTCCCAGATACCAGCCGGAACATCGCGGACTCGTTCCGGCCTGATATGGCTGGACCTGTCAAGTGAGAGTGAGTTGTTTTGATGCGTTGGCTTATCGGATGTTGTATGACGGCAGGCGGTGCAGGTGGCGAGTGGTGCGACGCTGGATCAGCCTGCTATTCGTGGGTTGGTTACCAACAGGACACTGATACGTCGAGGGCAATCTCTGTCTACTGGCGGGCATACCGGGATACGGCGCCGAATAGGCCGGACGAGGATACCCAATCGGTTCGTCACCTGCATCTCCTGCCGTCAAT
>JAEUIL010000453.1 GCA_016794255.1 Planctomycetaceae bacterium
TAAACCGCCAACGACATTCGTCGCCAATAATAGAGTGCCGCGGGTGACACTCAAGCTGACCGAGATGTTGCCGATGCCGGCGTCGCTATCGCTAATATCCAAACCACTGACCGCGGTCGGCTGATCCTCGTTCAAGGTAATGCCGGTGGGAACCGTGATCGTGGGCGGGTCGTTGTTGTTGTCAATCAAGAACGTAGCGCTGAACGCACTGAGCGGAGTTCCTTGCAGGTCCTGAATCGCGTTCGCCGCAATCGATATGGTGTAGCTGCCCAATGTGAGGCCAGTTGGAATGTCAAATTCAATCGTGTCGCCGTCGATCACCGTGAGCCCTGCCACGGGTAGGCCTTGGAATGTTACGTCGGCTGCCGTGAGCGTCGAAAACAGAATGCCATCGTTGAAATTGATGGTTCCTCGCGTCGGTGCGCTCGAGAGAACAGTGCCATTGGCGGGGACGCTGTCGTTAACGGAGAACGGCGCGGCGGTACCCGAACCGCCTGACATGGACAGCACGTATTCACCGCTGCTCGACGCGCCGAAGACTCGGACTTTGTAGATGCCGGTGGCAATGGCGACGTGCGTGAGCAGCGCGTTCCGGCCGTCACCGGCACCATTGTCGTTGCTGGCGACCAGCGTCCCCGCTGGATTATATAATTCTAGGGCGGGATCAAGTGCATTGTTGAATTCGCCGCTGTCATCGCCTGGCGTACGGGTAGTGAGCGTGATGGTGCTGCCTGCGTTGACCGCGAGCGAATAGTAATCGCTCTCGGCCGTACCACCATCGGCTCCAATCGCCTCCAGATTATCGAGGCCAGACAGGGTGCGTTTGAAAGCTAGCGTCGTGAGATCGTAAACGTTGACTGTTGAGAAACCGGCCAAGAACAACTCCGAACCGATGACACCGATCCCTTCCTGAGAGGAACTCAGCGCGCGAGTGCTGACCGTAGCGCCGGTGGTGGGGTTGATGGCATAAAGAGAACTGCCACTACCTCCCAGAATGTTCGTGCCGTCAAAGGCGAGTCCCTCGCTAATGCCGAGCCCGGTACTTAACGTTCTCTTAACAGCGCCGCTCGCGTAGTCGAGGACCGTGATTCGGCCCGTCACAGAGTCAGTCAGCACATAAATCTCGTTGTTACCGAACGCTAGGCCACTGATATCAATCGAGGGGTTCGTGATGGTCCGAATCGTGGTGCCGCTGGTCGGATCGATCTCGTGAATTGCCCCCGTGGAAACCCCACCGGCCAATAAGCTGGTCGGGGTGGTCGCGAGTCCGTAGTCCGCCGATGCCCCCACCGGGGCGGCAAAACTGCGGAGGATCGCGCCGGTTTGACGATCGATTTCGCGAATTTGAGCAGCGCTAGCGTCGAAAACGAACAATCGCCGCAACTCACGTTCTTCAATGGTTCCGACGACAACGGTGGCGGGGTTCGGATCCTGCACCGTCGCGAGCGTGTCATTGTTCACGGCGTCAATATCGGCGCCGCGGGCGACTTGCAAGCTATAGGAAATCCCGTTGCCCCCCGAGATTTGAAAGTGGTAGGTTCCTGCAGCCGTTGCCACGTAATTGTTGAGCGTACGTTGTTGGCCCGAGCCTTGATCCACGCCGACGCCGAGAATCGTGCCGTTGCCGTCGACCAATTGCACGTTCACCGTGCCCACGCTATACAATTTTTGCACGCGAGCGCTAACCGACTGGCCGACGGCGAGCGTCACCGAATAATCGTCCACAGTTGGCGGAGATGGTTGCGGGGGAGCCGTGATAGTCGAGAGATAAACATCGGCATTATAAGTTCCGGTACCTGTAGCAGGGCGTACCTGCACAAAGTAAATGCCTGTGGTTGGAATGCGGTACGCATACACAGGCGAGTTGACTCCTGGCCCGTCGCTAGTGCCATCTTCTGACGTGATCACGGAGCCGGCCGAGTTGTAAAGAGTTACCCGAGCATCTAGCGACGAAGTTGAGGCAAGGTTGATCGAAACCAAGTCTCCAGCGGTAAACTGATACTCATAGTAGTCGGAGTCCGAGGAAGTACTGATCGAGCCAGCAGTGCGCGACAAATACTGCGCCTGACGCCAACTGCTGCTAGCGTTATTGGCCGTCGCTGCCGTATCGTTTCCCTCGACCTCATCGATCAGAGTGCCATCCGTGGCTGGCGCGGTGCCCGCATTTTCGAGGAGGACTCCGAGTTCGTAAGTGCCTGTATGTGAAGCAGAAAAGCCCGTCGCGCGGATGTAGAAGGTATCATCGGCGGCGACCGTATAGCGATAAATTAAGGACTCAAGGCCGGGGCCGCCGTCATCATTTGAAGCAACCAGCACGGGTGCAGCTGCGGATCCGCGGTATAGATAAAGATAGGTATCACCAATCGTGCCCCGCGAAGAAGCGGTTCCCGAGAGGCTAACTGTGATTACGTCGCCAACTTGCAAGCTTCCGATAGAGAAATAGTCGTTGTCAGTACTTGTCGCGCGATTGCCGCGCAGAATCATTTGATACTGGTTGCTTGACTGCGTGGTAAAATTCGCACCCGCGTAGTTGGCCGCTGCCTTGGAGTCGTTGGGCTCGGCTTCGGCTGTCAATGAACCGCTTGAAAAATCGGTTACGCCGAGCACGGTGACAGTCGCTGCGCCGACGCCCAGTGAAACCAAGCCGGCGTCGAGATTTTGAGCCGTGGCGAGCGTGTGATTCGTGGGGCCATCATGCGATTCTGCTTCGATCGCGGCGTTGAGGAGCAGAGCCACGTTTGCTAAACCCGAGCTGCCGCCGGTCGCGCCGACAACGATGGTATAAGTGCCGGACGTTGTCACAGCGGCGGTTTGCAATAATGCTTCGTGGCCAACCGCGGCACTCGTCGCAATCGCGATCGGTGTGCTGGCGGGATTCAGCACCGTGATGGTCGGTTGAAGTCCCGTGGCCGGATCGATCGCCACACTAAGCGACTGCCCTGCGTCGAGGTTGATCGTAAACGAATCGGTGTCGCTCGGAGACGAAAGCAAGGTGGTCACGGTCCCCTGATAGACCATGCTTCCTAGCGGTACCACCGCCGTTAGCGGAACCGGAAACGCCGAAGTGGTGCCATCGACAAAGAACGTTAGCGTATAATTGCCGCCGGGTGAACCGTTGCCCGTCGGCGTGCCGTCGATTTCCGCGCCGTTGGGCTCGCCGTCCAGATTGTTGCCTACCAGGTCTTCAAAACCGTTATCGCCCGAGATCAGCGTGAGCGAATACTGGCCTTCGCCCAGTGTAGGAAAGGCAATGGACACTTGATTGTTAAACGAGTCGTAGGTCAACGCCGCTCCGGTGACGGTTTGTCCCGTGCTGGTGTTTACCAACAAGACGTCATCGCTGCCGGGCGAGAGCAAGCCGCGGCGCGGACTGTTGTTATTGAATAGTTGCTCGGTGAACGACGCCACCAGTGTCAATGGCCCCGCCGCGAACACCTTGTCGGTCGGCATCGGGCCGCCGTTGTAAGTGATCGACGTAATCTTCGGGGCCGTACCGTCCAACGTGAACGCGCCGGTGTACCCGGGTGTGGCGTTGCCCTGAAGATCGGTCATCGCGCCTGCGGGGGCGACTACGGAATAAACGCGATCGCCTGTATTGGCGATCGCGGGAATCGTAAATTGGTAACTGTTGCCATCAATGCGCGTGACGGCTGTCGCTACCACTCCGTTGATCGTCACGTCGCTTGCCTGTACGCTGGTTGCCAAAACCGCTTCCGAGAGATTGAGCGTGATGGTCGTCGGGAACGCGGATAGAATCGAGTTATTGTCGGGATCGGTATCGATGATCGACGCCGCAGGATCGGTCACATTCGCGCCGGTGACCCGCAATACGTACTCGCCGCGTGTCGTGCCACTGGCGACGGTGCGTACTCGATAGTTTCCGCTCGTTGTGGCGAAATAGCTAATTTGAGCGTTGTGACCGTCGGCCGCGCTGTTTGCATCGGTGGCCACGAGCGTGCCACTTGGATCGTACAGTTCTAGGGACGGATCAAGGGTGTTGTGAAACGCTAAGGGGCCGTCGCTCGGCGTCGACGTGACGAGCGTCAGGTTCGCACCCGCGGTGACACTGAAGGTGTACCAATCCTCGTCTTGCGGCGCTGCGAGTTGGAACGAGCCGACGCGTGTCGCCCAGTTGTTGCCCGTCGTGGCGTATTCGTGGAACGCCCAGAACGTGGCGCCGTCGTTGGGGTCGAGTGCCAAGCCGGCGTAGTCACCCCAGCGATTGCGCCCGAACGAATCGGTGCGCACATAGTTGCCTTGCCCGGCGATAAGCGTACTCACCGGCATGGCCACGGTTCCCGCCGGGTCCGTGCTCAGTCGGCCCGTGTAGCCGATGCTGTAATACTGATTCGCGCCACCCAGTGTGAACGCCAAGCCCATATTCCCTTGAGCGTCGACGTTGATGGCGGGCATCCAAGCATGTACGCCCGGTCCTGGATCCACATTGCCCGACTGAGTCAGTGTTGGTGTTGCGCTGGGGAAATTGTTCGTGGCGATTTGATACCAGCGAACGACGTTTTCACCATCGCCCGAAACAGGAGTAATAGCATGAGCGACATACAATTGACCATTGCGCCAAACGCCGGTCATGATGCGTGCGTCGACCGAATCGGCTCCGGTGCCGCCGCCGAGCTGCGGAGGATCGATAGGGGTGTTGAACGACGGAATCGTTACGGTAGCCACGGCCCGTGTGGGAGCCGAAAGCACGTTGCTCACCGCATGAATCTTGATCGTCGAGCCGCTACCGGTACTGGTCTCGGCGAAGTATTGCACCGGCGAACTGCCGTACGAGTGAACCGGAAACACGCTAAAGCCCGAGAAGTACTCCTCGTAGACCTTCGAGGCAGCACCGCCAGTGAGCAGCGACGACTTGGCGATCGCCGTCAGACCGGCGTAGGTACCCGAGCCGCTCGAGATGGTGAAGTAGTTGCCTGCGATCCATAGTGCGTCGCTGCTAACGCCCACCTTGGGATAATCGGGGAAGTGAGCGCCGCTGCCGAGCGCCGCCGTCGCTCCGCCGGGCGTGTGTGTGAAATCGAGCTTGTATTTGTACCAATCGTTCGTGCCGGTCGGAGTCGACGTCTTGGAAACGGCAATGAAGATGTTGCTCGTGGAACCAGCAATGTCGACGGCGATGACGAAGAATCGCTGCGTCTCAAAGTCGTAAAGTGCGTGGGGATCAAACACCGTGGTCGTCGCGCCGACGGAAGCAAAGAACCCCGTCGAGCCGTTCATGTTTTGCGAGAACAGTTGCGAGCCGGTCGACTTGTCGTAGATCGCGAGCGTCGTGTTCACGACGGCCACAACCTGCGCTGGACCGGCGGCTACTGTCGGATCGGGCGGAATGTAGCCTGTGGCATTAGGCCCCGCAAAATTCGAGATCAGCGGCACAGGTCCCGACAACGCGTCGGTCGCTGGGGTGAACCCCGAGTTCGCGGCTTTGATGCTGCCTATAACTGCGCCCGACCGAGAAATGTCTTGAGCATTGACAAAGTCATGGTTGCTTTCGGTGTCAAACGACGCATTCAAGGTGGCGACCACGGCATACGAGCCCGCCACGGCGCTGACGACCCGCACGTAGTAGGTGCTGGTGGCGGCCGCCACATAATTGGCGATCAGATAATTGAGATTCGTGGGACCTGCGATCGCGCCGGCCAGTACCGTGCCGACGCTATCGAGTAACTCCATCGTGCCGGTGCCGATGCCGGTCCAACTCACGGTCAACGTTTGTCCGAGCGTGGCCGTGAGCGCGTAGATGTCGGTCTGACTCGAGCCGCCGGTCGTCGTGCCGAGCACGCCTAATCGCGACGCACCACCGCCCAACGTGACAGCGCTCGCCATCAAGTTCTGCGCCGTGCCCGTCGAATCATTGGATATTCCGCCATACGCTTCGTTTTCAGCCGCCGCATTCAGTACAACCCGCATGCTGTAGCTGCCCGTGGTGGCAGCTGCGCCGCTGACCGCAAAGGTATACGTGCCCGACGCAGCGATGCTAATGGTCTGCGCCACGAACGGCGCATTCGCCGCGGTGCCCGTCATGGACTGCGACAGGCCGGGTCCAGACACGTTCAAGCTGCCCTGCAAGCCGCCTGTCGGCGTGACGATCACGGTCACCGTTTGACCCGCGTTGATATCGAGCGTGTAACCGTCCGTATCGCCCGCTTGACCGATCGAACCCGCCGTCGATGTGTCATAGATCAAGGCTCCCGCCGGATTTACGAGCACCGGCACGGCGAGAGTGGTGGTGCTCACATCGACAATCAACGATCCCGAGTAAGCCACGGAGCCATTACCCGAGACGTCGGTCACGGCACCGGCGGGGATTTGAATCGACAGGGTCCCGTCGCGGGTAATTCCTGACAACGTGTAGCGAACCGTATCCGCATCGATCAGGGTGAAGGCCGTGACCGTGCCTTGCGAAAGAACCAGATCGCTCGTGCCGATCGACGCGGTGCCATAAGGTTTGTCGAAGTTTACGTCGATCGACGTCAACGGCAGAGACACATACGAACCAGCCACCGGCGACAACGACGCCACGCCGATCGGTGTATCGACGTTGAACGTCCGCACAAAGTTGCCCCCTGCCGTGCCGTTGTTATCGCCATCGAGCGCGTCGCCGAACGGGCTGGCAATACCCGAGGAAAGGGCGCGGAAACGATAGCGATCAGCACCCAGCGTGCTGCCGACGGTGAACGCCAACCGATTGCTGCCAATCATGTAGTTGGTCGTGCGGGTGATGGGAACGACGACATCGTCGCCCGTATCGAACACATTGTCCGCACCATCGCTGCGTAGCTCGAAATTGCCAGCGGTCTCGAGGCCTGTTTCGTTAAACACGCTGCCGAGCGAAACGGTGATGGTGCTGGGAGCAGTCGTCAACGTCATGCCATCGGTCGGAACCTCGACGAGGCCTTTGAACTTGGGTGCCGCGATCGTTTCGGTCACGGCCCGAAACGAATTGGCCCGGCCCGAGCCGAGATTGCCCGCGTACAGTGGATTTAGACTGTCAATGTTGTCGGCGGTCGCTAACAATTGCGCGGCGACTTGTTCGCGAGTCCAGGTCGGATGTAATGACCAAATCAAACCGGCGACGGCGGCTGCGTTGGGCGTGGCCATGCTGGTGCCGCTGAGCGTGCCATACGTGTCACCAGGCAGCGTGGCGTAAATGGACCCTCCAGGAGCCGAGATGTCGGTTCCATAGCCATAGTTACTAAAACTGCTCTTCGTATCATTCGATTCAGTACTGGCGACAAACACCAATTGGTCAAACGTTTGCCGCGCGGGGTTGAGTTGGCTGTTGTTACCCGCCGAGTTGAAATGCAAGACGCCGCGCGAATACGCATAGTCGAGAGCCGACGTGAAGGTCGGATCGCCGACGAAGCTGTCGATGCTGTAGCTGGTCGAAATAATTTTCGCTCCGTTGTCGGTCGCGTACTTATACGAGTTGAAAATCACCGTCGAGGTCCAGGCCCCTGAACCGTAGAATCGCACGGGCATAACCGTAGCCGCACCCGCAGTACCTGCCACACCGATCGCGTTATTCGTACGCGCGCCAATGATGCCGGCCACGTGCGTGCCGTGCTGATCCGTTCCTACATGGTTCGGATCATTATCGTTCGAGCTAAAGTCCCAACCGCGAACGTCATCGACAAAGCCATTGGTGTCGTCGTCGATGCCGTTGCCCGCTATCTCGTCGGAGTTATTCCAGATATTGGCGGCCAGGTCGACGTGGTCCCAGTCGACACCGTCGTCGGTCACGGCAATGATCACGTTTGAGTTGCCGAGCGTCGTGTCCCAGGCCAACGTGGACTGCATCCGTGTGTGGTGATATTGGCTCGCGAATGACGGATCATTCGGGACGAAATCCCTCGGATCACTGCTGGTGTAGACGAAATTGGGAGCAGCCCACGCGATCGCCGCATCTTGCGAAAGCTGCTGCAGCACGGTCGCAAGATCGCTTCCAGCGACCAACTTTAGGCTTACCAGTTGCTCGTCGGTGACCACCGCCTCTGCGTGCGAACCCGCAACGGCACCCATCGAACCCAGCGCTGCAGCGTGAGCGACTTTGTTCGATACCACCGCCGGGATCGTCGGGGTACTTTCGATTACGTCGGGCGAAGCATGGAGTGCAACGACGACTTCATCAGCCACATAGTCGCGATCACCAATCCACGCGATAACCTCGTCGCGTGTTGACCAATGTCCAACCGATGCCGTCAACAAAATGCGTTGCTCGAGCGGTTCGAGTTGCGGACTTCTCGTCTTCCAAGCGGCGTGACTTTGTGCGTCGAGACCACGGCGTCTCCTAAAAATACTCCAGCCCGCCTGAAGAACTTTTAAGAGTCGCCCTAACGTCGTACTCTGAGCCATGAACGGGCGCTCCTAGATGGCTAACCTGCCAGTTGCGTGTGCCCTACCCAATAGAGCAGCCCACCCCCCCAGCGTAAGGTCATCATATCTTCCGGTGCCCCGGCCTGCAACGGATTTATCGACTTTGAGGCTCCGAGCTGCGAACTACATCATGAAAGGCACTGCCATGCACCGGTACGTGGTTCCGGTGCCAAGTTTATCCTGCTAGGAGTCGCCCACGCCGATGGGCTTTGTACCGGTCGAGATACGTAAAATGATCGGCGAAGTTGATCGCCTTGTGGTCAGGGGCGGGACGTTGCGATAGGCGATACGATCACTCGACAAATAGTATTTTATCGTTGTGTCCACGCCGTTATGACGCGCAACAATTACTGCGCAAGAGGTCCAGCGAAAGCGCTCTACGCAGTTAGTTGCGTGCATGCCCGTAGTCGAGCGTGAACGACGGTGATCATCCCGCACATTCTTTGCGGCAAATTATCCCAGCAACTTCTTGATCTCGGCCTTCGCGACTTCGAGCGCCTCGGGCAACTTGGCGGGATCCTTGCCGCCGGCTTGGGCCATGTTCGGCCGACCGCCGCCGCTGCCACCAACGATCGCGGCGACTGGTTTGATCCAGTTGCCGGCGCTGAGCTTCTTCGCTTCGAGATCGTGCGAGATGCCGGCCACGAGCGTCACCTTGTCGTCGGCACTGCTGCCGAGCAACACGGCTGATGACTTCGTTTTGTTTCGCACATGATCGATCATCGCCCGCATGTCGTCGGCCGAGCCGCCCGGCAACTCAGCCACTACAACCGTCGTACCGCCAATCGTGATTGCCGACTTGAGCAAGTCGTCGACGGTCACGCTGCTCGCCTTGGGCGTCGCTTGCGCCGCACGCTTGGCGTCACGCAGTTCTTTGACCACGGCGTTGATGCGCTGGGGCACGTCTTCCCAATTCACGCGCAAGGCGGTCGCGCACTCGGCGACGATCTGTTCGAGCTTGTGGACTCGGTCCCAAGCGGCTTTGCCGGTCAAGGCTACGATCCGCCGTGTGCCGGCCGAGACGCTTTCCTCGCCGATGATCTTGAAGAAACCGACTTGGCCCGTGTTGTCGAGATGCGTGCCGCCGCAGAGCTCTTTGCTGAAGTTACCCATCGAGACCATGCGCACGATGTCAGGATACTTCTCGCCGAAGAGCATCATCGCACCGGCTTGACGAGCATCGGCAATCGGCAACGTCCGCCAGCCAATCGGCTCGGCCGCGGCAATCCGTTCGTTGACGTCGGCCTCGATCTTGGCCAACTCGTCTTTGCTCACCGAGCCCGGGTTGGTGAAGTCGAACCGCAGCCAATCGTTGTCGACCTTCGAGCCCTGCTGTTGAGCGTGTTTGCCAAGGTGCTTTTGCAGCGCATAGTGCAAAATGTGCGTGGCTGAGTGAGCGCGGCGGATCCCTTGGCGGCGCGTGGTGTCGACCTTGGCACTGCACGTAGCGTTCTGCTTGATCGTGCCACTGCGCAGATGACCGACATGCAGGTGAAAGCCACGTTCCTTTTCGGTATCGATCACGTCGAAGGTGAATCCGTCGCCGGTGATCGTGCCGACATCGCCGACTTGCCCGCCGCTTTCGCCATAGAACGGAGTTTTATCGAGCACCAGCTTGATGGGCTGCGCGTGACCGATTTCGTCGATCGACTCGCAGAGTTTGTCCTGAGCGATGATGCCGACAATCTTGGCCGTCGCCTCGGTCGTTTCGTAACCGAGGAAATCGCTGCCGTGCATGGTCTTGGCCAAGGCGTCGAGCGGCGAATGGCCACCCATCACCGTGTGCTGCACTCGGCCCGACTTGTCGCCATGTTCTTCCATGGCTTTCTTGTAGCCGGCCCAATCGAATGTCAGGTTGTGTTCCGCCGCCATCGTTTCGATCAACTCGGGCGGAAAGCCGTGCGTCGTGTACATCTCGGCAGCTTCGCTCCCCGCGACGAGCGACTTGCCGGAACTCTTCAACTGCGTGAACAGCTTCTCGATCCGATCGAGACCCGCGTCGATCGTGCCAAAGAACGCGTCCTCTTCGTTCTGCATCACCTTGGCCACTCGGGCGGTCGTTTCGAGCAACTCGGGATACGGGCCTTTGGTCATCTCGGCGACGATCGGTACGAGTTTATACAAGAACGCCTCGTGCAGGCCGAGTTGGTGACCATCGAGCACCGCGCGCCGCAGCAAACGCTTGATGACGTACTTCTCTTTGTTTGGGCCGGGATACACGTTCTCGTGAATCGCAAACGTGCAGGCACGAACGTGATCGGCAATGCGGCGCAGCCGTCGGCCGCTGTCGCCCGCTGCGTCGTACTTCACTCCGCAGACATCGGCCGCGGCCAACACGATGGGCTTGAGGATGTCGATGTGGTAGTTCGTTTCGACGCCTTGCAACACCGCTGCGGTCCGTTCGAGGCCCATGCCGGTGTCGATATTCTTGCTCGGCAGGGGACGCAAGTTGTTCGGCGGTGCGCCGACACGGTTGAACTGCGTGAAGACCAGATTCCAAATCTCGACGCTCTTGCCGCCGCCGGGCGGATGGTAGTAGATCTCGCTGCACGGCCCGCAAACACCGTCGGGCCCGTTGGTCGGCGCCCCGGCCGGCCAGAAGTTGTCGTCCTCGCCCATGCGTTCGATGCGACTCACCGGCAAGCCGACATCATTGGCCCAAATGCCAGCCGCCTCGTCGTCGTCGAGATACACCGTGACCGTGAGTCGATCGGCCGGCAGGTTTAACCACTGCGGCGCGGTCAAAAACTCCCAGGCCCAGTTGATCGCTTCGCGCTTGAAATAGTCACCGAAGCTGAAGTTGCCGAGCATCTCGAAGAACGTGTGGTGATAGGCGGTCCGACCAACGTTGTCGATGTCGCCGGTCCGCAAACACTTTTGGCACGTCGTGGCCCGGGTGAAATCGAGCTTAATCTTGCCCAAAAAGTGGTCTTTGAATTGGTTCATGCCGGCGGGCGTGAACAGCACCGATGGGTCCCAGGTCGGGACTAGCACATCGCTCGGACGACGGGTGCAACCCTTGGACTCAAAGAACGAGAGATATTTTTCGCGGAGTTCGTCAGTTTTCATCGGTGGAATGAGCAGTTACACGGCGTAAATCGAGACCAGATAAGACCTTGATGATAGCGATGCCGGGCCAAGGGGTGAAGGCCAAGCAGGTTGCTCTCGCGACGATACTGGATCGGCTAGAGAACGGCTCGGGCAAGGGCGGTGAGAAAGGCAAAATCATGGAGAACAGAATCATGAAATGCAGGAGAGATCGAGGATTGCAGGCACGTTCAGGCGTTTGCGACCTCCCCATAATTTCTTCACCATGATTTTGCCATCATGATCCTGTCTTCCCCATGATCCTGTCTCATCGTGGACATCGCACACCATAGTGAATCGCCGCCCAGCGCGGTATCATCGAGGCCGACCAGCACCACGCCTCGTTCCGCTACGGATTCCGCGCATGCACACTCGGCCGATGCAGTTCATTGAGCTGACGGGAAAAACCTTGCTCCGGATCGCCAGTCACGACGAAATCTCGCCGGCAGACCTGCGGATGGCGGGCGTGACCGACGATTCGTTTCTGCGCGTCAATCGCCAAGGCGACATCGAGCTGCGACGGGCCGACCGTTGGGACGTGATCGGTGGATTGCTCGGCGATTTTGCCGAACGCTTGAGCCGCGAGACCGGCCTGGATTGGGCCTGACACCGATGTATCTGCTGGGGACCGACGAGGCTGGCTACGGACCGAATCTGGGGCCGCTGTTGATCGCAGTCTCGGCTTGGTCGATTCCCGACGAACTTGACCCGGCCGAGCTCAATGATTGCGTCGCACATGTGATTGCGCGCGAGGTGCCAGCAGCGCGGCAACGTGACGAACGGTGGGTGATCGCCGATTCGAAGCAGCTCTACAATCCGGCCCGCGGGCTCGAACTGCTTGAACGACAGTTTCACGTTGCCCTTGGTCTGCTCGGCTTGCAGGCCGCCCGGTGGCGTGATCTGTGGCAGAGTGGGCTGGTCGTCGGGTCAACGCCGCTCGATGCGACGCACTGGCACGCCGAGTTCGACGAGCCGTTGCCGCTCGCTGCACCGCCGGTCGACGAGACCGTCGTACAACGCATTCTGACGGGGCTCGCCGATTGCGGTGTAACGCTCGAACTGCTCCGAGCCCGCGCCGTGTTTCCGCACGAGTTCAACCAACTTGTCGATCGCCACGAAACCAAGAGCCATGTTCTTTCGTCGCTCACGCTGGAGCTTTTGTGCCAAGCGATCCGCGCGTTGCCGCCGGGCAAGACTTTGGCAGTATGCGACAAGCACGGCGCTCGCAACCGCTATGGTGCGCTCTTGCAGCCGCATGTCGATGCCTGGATCGAAGTGCTTCGCGAGTCGGCCGAGGAAAGCGCCTACCGGTGGCTCGAGCCTGAGCGGAGCGTCGAGCTGCGGCTGCAACCGCGCTGCGAAGCCCATTTGCCCGCGGCACTCGCCTCGATGACGGCCAAGTATCTCCGCGAGCTTGCCATGCGGGCGTTCAACCATTTTTGGTGCGTCCGCATTCCTGACTTGAAACCGACCGCTGGCTATCCGCTTGATGCCCGGCGCTTTGCCGACGCGATCCGAGCGACGCAGGCCGAACTCGCGATCGACGATGTGATGTTGTGGCGGAAGAAGTAGCCCGGCGATTGAACCTCGACCTTCCCAGGAACAATACGCGAACTGCGTACCTTGTTCCTCACGCGGTTGGCCGCACTTTCAAGCCGAGTTCGCCGATCATCTCGTCGCGAATCTTGAACTTTTGAATCTTGCCCGTGACGGTTTGCGGAAATACGTCGACGAACTTCACATACCGCGGCACTTTGAAATGGGCCAAATTCGCCCGGCAAAACTCGCGGATGATGTCGGCCGTCGTCTGCTGACCGGCCTTGAGCTTGATCCACGCACACAACTCCTCGCCGTACTTTTCGTCAGGCACGCCGACGACCGAGACCTGCTCGACCGCGGGATGCGTGTACAGAAACTCCTCGATCTCGCGCGGATAAATGTTCTCGCCGCCGCGGATGACCATGTCTTTGATGCGGCCCGTGATCTTGTAGTAGCCGTTGCTCAACCGTAGCGCGATGTCGCCGGTGTGCAGCCAGCCCTCGGAGTCGATCGCCGCGCGGGTCGCTTCGGGATTTTTGTAGTAGCCGAGCATGACGATGTGCCCGCGAGCGCAGAGTTCACCTTGTTGATTATCGCCCAGCGTCGCACCGGTCGCGGGGTCGATCAATTTCACCTCGACGCCCGGCAGCGGCACACCGACCGTTTCGCAGCGTAGCTCGATGGGAGCGTCGCAGCTTGTTTGCGTGATCACCGGCGAGGCCTCGGTCTGGCCGTAAGCGATCGTGATCTCCCGGGCTCCCATTTGATCGACGACTTGCCGCATGACTTCGATCGGGCATGGAGCGCCGGACATGATGCCGGTGCGCAGGCTCTTCAAATCGCGACACGCAAACGACGGGTCTTGTAGCTGAGCAAT
>JAEUIL010000490.1 GCA_016794255.1 Planctomycetaceae bacterium
CGTACTTGCGAGTCGTCGATGAATCGGCCTGCGTGAACGGTCGGAACAGTTTCGCAAGTTGTTCGGCCGTCATGCCGATGCCGGTGTCCCGCATTTCGACGCGCATCATCGTGCGACCGGTATCGGCCTCGGTTTCGATGCCCAACGACAACCGCACTTCGCCCCGTTCGGTGAACTTGATCGAGTTGCTCAACAGGTTGATGACTATCTGCCGGAACCGCACGGGGTCGGAATGAATCGTCGTCGGCAGCGGAGTTTGGTACTCGAGCGACAATCCGATCTGTTTGGTTTCACAGCGACCTCGCAGCAACTGCACCACATCCTCGCAAATCTCGCCCGGCGAACATTGGATGTGTTCGATGTCGAGCTTGCCAGCCTCGATCTTGGAAAGATCGAGAATGTCGTTGATGATGCCCAACAGATGTTCGCCGTTGCTGCGAATCGTTTGCAGCGCGTGGCGCCGCTCGGGCGGAGCGCGATCGATGCCCGGTTCACTCGCCAAGATATCGGCATAGCCCAGGATGGCCGTCATCGGCGTGCGAATCTCGTGACTCATATTGGCCAGAAAATCGCTCTTCGACTGATTAGCGCTCTCGGCAGCATCTCTTGCGGCCGCCAGTTCAAGCGCCTGCTGATCCATCATCGACTTGGCGTGGATCAGAGCCTCGATTGCCTCATTGATGGGACGCGTGATCCGCCGATGAACCGCGAAATGGAGCCCCACGTAAATCAGCATTCCCATGCCGGTAAGCACTGCCAACCAAACCCGGGTCAGCGTGATCAGCGACTGCCACTGCTGGGCTGCGTCGGTCGCCCGTCGCACAATTTCTGCGTCTGGTACGCCCCCGGTTCCGGAATGCGCATCGGCTAAGGCCAAGAAGGGATGGGCCGTTTGTTCAAACAGACAGATCGTTCGCAGTCCGGCACCCCCGACGAGCATGACGCACATCAAGAGCACAGCCATCAGCGGCGTCAATCGAGCGTGAATTTGTTTGATGTTGTCGGTCACGGTAGCAACTCTAGGAGCAACAACGATGATCGAACTCCGCCAAGCGATGGCGAGCCCGTTGGTAAACCTTATGGCATAGAGTTGTCACCCCAGGGTAATTTGTGATTGCTACGGAGGGGGATTTACGAATCGCCCGTAGCTTTGTGCCGGTTGTAACGACGACTCGCATCACTTCGGGAGGCGAGAAGGGCACCCCGAGAAGGACCCGCGAAAAAAAATGCAGGGCCAGTCTGGCCGATTCCCTCGAAACGCAATCGCGACCGACTCGTCGCCCCGCTCTAGATCGCGAAGTCGGCAGAAGGTGGCGAGCTTAAGTCGCGAGCGGCGGGGCGGTTTCGCACAGTTGACGGTACAAAGCTCGGCCCGTCTCAAGATCGCCGCTACGATCGACGATCGCCCCCCGCACCCGGCTGCGTAGAATGACACCCTTTTCGAGAAAATTGACGAACAAAGCTTGGCGAATCTGTAGCCGCTCGCCGGACCGGCGCAACTCGGTGGCGTGAAAGTCGAGCGGATGCACCAGCTCGACATAACTCCAATCGACGCCGTTGGGCCGCACGAGAACACAACAGGTGTCGGCATCACGCACTTGGCCGTGGGCGTCGGTCACGTCCACCTGCGATTCGCCCCGCTCCGAGAATCGCCACACCTCACCCACCGGCAGTTCACTGATCGTTTCCCGTCGCGGATCGCTATCGAGCAAATCGGTTTGCGTCAGAACCTGCAAATCGATCAAGCCACGCACCCCGGGCAGAGTCTCGACCGGTTGTTGCCAATAGATCTGTACGCGATGCGGTCGTGCCGGGGTCGGCAA
>JAEUIL010000503.1 GCA_016794255.1 Planctomycetaceae bacterium
ACTGAAACGCAGTCATATTCAGACTTGGATCGAAAGTCACCCTACATGGAAGTCCCAGGCTACGCATCGCTCAGCGATCGCTTTTGCCCTGGCGGCGTTCAACTACGCGGAAACGATGTTCGATGTCGCCAGTCCGCTCAAGGGACTGAAGAAACCGACGGCTCAGCCACGGCTGCAGTCCTTTTCGCCCGAGGACGAAGCCACAACGCTAAACGCCACGGAAGAGCAGTTTCGCAACTTCCTGTTCGCGGCGATCCATACTGGCTTGCGTCCGTACTGCGAGTTATACGCTTCTTCAGCAATAAGTGCGCATTCGAGGTGCTCGGGATGACAAACCGTGCGAATAGTTTGAGAGTTGTGGCACACCTGCTGCCAAGCGTGTATGGCTGCCGTTTCGAGTTCGGCGTAGTCCGCGTAGGCTCGCGGGACACGCCGCCGCCAGCACGTAGAGATATTCGTACTTGGTTTGCCGCACAGCCGTGGGACGCGAACCACAGCGAGCCTCACCCGTGTCAGTGTCCCTTGCTGACCGAAACGTGCTTCGTCTTGAAAGAAGATTTCGAGACGCTTCGTCGGATGAGCGGCTTGAAGGGCCGTGAGTTGTGCGGGCAATTCCGTTTTAAAAAAGCTTCCTGCCGTTGTGGATCGGCTTGCTCATGTCGCGGTCGTGGCACCAACGATGCATAGCCCAGCGCGTGCAGCAGGTGATAGACCGAACTGAGCTTACGCACGATGCCGAATTCTTGGGCCAAGATGCGTTGCAGATCCACGCCACGTAAGGCACAGACGTGATCGTCTGCGGTCGGGCCGGCGGCCAAGCGTGCCTGAAATTGAACCTGCTGTTCGGCCGACAGCGGAGTCGGTCGGCCTCGGCCAGGACGATCGTTGAGACCGTCGAGTCCGGCTTGATTAAAGCGTTGCACCCATTTCTGAACCTGACGTCGACAGAGTTTGGATTGCCGGGCCACTTCATCCGCGGTCAAGCCATCCAGGGCCCAACGAATCACGCGTAAGCGTTGTCTTTGGCGTGCGCACTTGGAACTGGCAATCCGTCGATCCAATTCGTCGATCGTGCAATGCGACTCCACATGCATGATGGCTCTCCTGGCATCCGCAGAAATCTCAGAATCGCTGAAGTATGCCTGAGTTGCCCAGATAGCGCAAGGTGTCGCGCGCACTTGTTACTTGGAAACCGTATAAGTCCTCGCCAATCGCGCCGCGACATGTGCAGGCGTTTACGCACAAGTTCCGCCTGTGGTCAGCGTTCAGGGTTGCCGATCCCGATCATCAAGCCAGCGTGCTCAACCGCGTGACCGGCGACTAACCGACACCACTCGTGTCCGCCGAACCTGCTCTAGTCAGGCATGGTGATAGTAACGCTCAACGGTTCGCCATTACGCAACAGGTTCAGCTTTAATGCTTCTTTCGGTTGCTTGTGGTGCATAATGTAAGCGATCAGATCGCCATCGCGCAGCAGATCGGTACGTGAGTCGATGCCGACAAGCACATCGTCCAGCCGAACTCCGGCACGATGCGCCAAATCAGACTTACCGAGGTACTTCACTTGCAACGACAGCGAGGTCTTCGGCAGCTTGAGTTTTGCTCGCGCGTCGTCGGTCAACGGACGAAGATACATGCCGCCCAGCACCTGACGACGTAGACCCCAAGTGCTGGCGCGCCACGAGATGTCGTCCAACTCGCGCCAGCCCGCGGGTAGCTTGAGCACAAGTTGTTGTGCTTGGCCGTCGCGAATCACGTCGGCTCGCACCTCGCCGCCGGTGGCGGGCACGCTGTTGAGCACCCATTGCACATCGGCGATCGACACCAACGGTTGATCATTTAGTTTCTCGATCACGTCTCTGGCGCGAAAGCCAGACTGCGCTGCGAAACTACCGGCTGTGATATTCTCGACGGTTGCCCGTTCCTTCGGGTTGAGAATGAGTCCGATCGATTTGGGATGCGGATAGGGAAACAGGACTTCGTCGGGCAATTTCTGTTTACGCAGAAAGGCGGTGTCGCGAATGGCATCGCCGATTTGATGGCAATGAATGCAACTGGCAGCGACCTTGCCGTCGTAGTCGAGTGTCGACTTGTATCGATTGCTTAGGACCGGAAACTTTTCCGGGCTCGTAAATTCAGGAACAGGGCCACGTTTAGCGGTGAGCGACGCTTTAACTTGGGGGAAATCTCGGTGCAGGTCCAGCGCCTTTTGCATGGCTTTGGCCAAGCCATCGATCGACACATCACCGATCCATTCGGTTCGATCCGATCGAGTGCCAAAGCGGCCGAGGATCGTACCATCGCCGTGGAGAAAAAAGACCGCGAACGATTGATCGGTATCGAACTGAAACAGCGACAGGTCGAGCCCGTTGGTCGAGACGATGCGCACGCGCACAAATTGTTCGAGCAAAGGCTTAATCCGCGCGTCGCCATCGATCAATTCATCGTCGAGCTTGACGCATTCTTTGCAGGGCAAACAACGCAGAATGACGACGATCGGCTGATTGTTCTGCTTGGCGACTTCGAAGCCCTTGGCAAGATCGCCGTATAACCAATACCCCTCCTGTTCGACCAGTTTCTTGTCGTTGCGTACCTTTTCCTCGGCCGATTGGGCCTGCAATGAGCCAGCCAGCGACAGAAACGCCAACAACGTCAGCATCCAGCGACTCATGGTTTCATCCTCGAGAAATGGTTTGTAACTGACTATGACGCTGCCGCGGGCACGGTCTC
>JAEUIL010000515.1 GCA_016794255.1 Planctomycetaceae bacterium
CGTACTTCAAACCATCGGCGAAGTAATCGAACTGACCGTTAGACAATAGAGTAAGCCGATCGCCGACATGCCAACGGGCGTCGTAGTTCGTCAACCCGGCGACTTGGCCGAAGTTGTCGCGATTCGGGTCGGGATAGAACGTGTTGCCGATATCGAGCGTGATCCAATCGATGATTCGTTGTTGATCGGGCCGGCCGCGCTTGGTCTGCCAGCGTTGACGAGCTCCGAAGCGAATCGCCATCAAGTCGTCGACGAGTTCATTCGAGGGCGTAGTGACCGAGGTGCCGAGCCCGCTGCGGAGCGCGTACGTGCGCGGATCGAACTGCGCCGGGGTCGCACCGCCAAAGGTGCGGAGCGCCGCCTGACGCCGGAAGTATTCCTGGGCGTCGTCGTCGATCGGGTCGTACAGCGGCAACTGCGTGTAGTCCTTGTTCGCATCGGCAAACAAGAAATCGCTTTCGAGCACCACCTTGTGAGCCAAGCCATGCACGTTGAACAGCTCGCTCTCGATCGTCGGGTCGACCGTCCAGAACGGCAAGCTCGTGCGAATGCCGGTCTGACCATACAGGCGGTTCAGATCGGTGTTCGTAATGTCCTCGCCCCAGTGGCTGAACTCGCCGAGCACGTACGGCACAATCTTGACCGGTCCCAACTGCAACGGCAGATCGAGTTCATGCCGCGTGGTGAGTCGTTCGCCCTGGGCCGAGACTTCCCACGGCAGCGGCACTTGTTCGGTGGCTTGCACGGCATCGAGCGGCGTGCTCAACGTGCGGAAGCGTTCGTAGCTGACGAACGTGTGTTCCGAGTACGTAAACATGTCGGCCAGCAGCGACTTGCCAATCCAGTAGTGATCGAGCCGCGGCAGTCGCTCGGTCTGCGTATAGAACTTGTTCAACCGCACGTCGGCGGTCAGTGACAGCGACATGTTCTCCCATTGGTTGCGGAGCTCGAGGCCCGTGATCTCGTCCTTCTGGGTCTCCCAATCTCGCCGGAAGTATTGATCGAGGAAGTTGCGATCGCTAATCGCGCCCAACTCGGCGCTCAACTGCCAACCGCCGGCCAGGATTTGACGATGCTGCCCGAAGACGCGATAGCGGAAAGTCTCTTCCGGCGGCAGATCGTTGAGCGCCCCGCCAAGTCGATCGGTGGCGTTGTCGTTGATGCCCCAGAAGTCGACGAAGCCGTTCACCGGTCCCGGAACGCCGAAGAAATCATCTCGGCCGTAGTCAAACGTCGTGCCAAAGGCAAAGCCGCGGCGACTGAGATAGTCGAAGCCCACGGTCCAGTCGGTACCCTCGGGCCGGCGCGTGATGCCGAGCAACTGATAGAGATCGAAGTCCGTGTAGACTTGCGTGCCGAAGATGTAGTCGTTCTTGACCCGCAAGCTGCGCAGGTAGTACGCCGGGTCGTTCAAGTCGGCGCTGAACACCGGCCAATAGGCGATCGGCGCCGGCCCCAGGTACACAAAGTTGTTGCGCGACGTGACCAGTTGCTGATGCTTGATCCGCGGCTGGCCGGTCACGGGATCGACGTTGGGCGAGCCGGTGAAGAAGTTGATGTCGGGCTCTTGCAGGTCTTCGAACACGACCTCGTTGGCCTGCAAGCGATAGCGTGGTTCACCCAGTCGGCTGGTGGTCACAAACGCCTCGCGGGCCACGAACCGATCGCGGCCTTGCTGCTGAACCATGTCGGCCTTCAATCGCGCGAGTCCCTGGAAATTGGGGAGCGGCGTCAGCACGTCGGCGCCGAGAATCGTGCCGGCTTGGCGTTGCACGTCGTAGTACATCTGCTCAGCATGGATGATCCGGTCACCCTGCCGGAACACGATGTTCCCTTCCATGTAGACTTCGAGCGGCACCTCGTTGCTCGACCCGGTCTGGCCGGTCAAGTCGGGATCGCTGCCGCGCGTCCAGATCACGATGCGATCGGCCGAGATATCAATCGCGCCGACATCGGGCAGTCCGTCGACAATCAGATTCACGCCCGAGGTGATCACGGCAATGCGCCGTTCGGGATCCATCGGATCGGGGAACCACTGCGCCTGGACGTTGACACTCGTGCGCGGAAAGGCACGCAGCCGGCGCGGGCCGGTGGCGGGGGACGGCAGTTGTTGCGCGACGGTTGAGCCCGGCTGGAATTGCGTGCGGCGAATAGCGCCGGCGGTTTGCGGATCGCGTCGCGCCATGCCGTTGTAATACACCGTGGGTTTCACGGCCGGTTCGCCTTGTGGCGCAGGAACACGCATCTCGATCGGACGATTTGCAAAGAACTCACCGAGCCACGCCGAATCGCGAATCTCGTACGGATAGCCCGCGCGCGAGTAATTCACTTGAGCATTGCCTTCGAAGTAGGCGATCACAAAATTGCGCTGCGTCGCGGGATCGGTCTCGCTTTTGATCCACAACACGGCCTCATCGCCGCGCGCGGTCGTGTAGCCTTGCGTAACCGAGCAGCGACCTTGCAACAACCAAACGTCGTAACCACCTTGCGACCACTTGGTCGAACGATCGGCGGTGATCGTGATGGGATCGTTGGCGTCGGAGCGGGGAACTTCGACCTCGGCCCAAGCGATGGGTCCGAAGCCGCAGAGGATCGTCAGCACGAGCGCAGCCCCGGCGAGCACGCGCCTTAACCAAGGCGCGCGCGACGAGCGGTCTCGACGCTGAGCGACGATGAACAAGTTCAGATACGACCCCTTGCGAAGCCGAAGTCCGCGCTCGCGCGCAGAGCCTCACGGTGTTCGCTAACGATGGTCCGCCAAAGGGTTAGCACGAGGAAAAGGAGTGAAGAACGGCGGCGGATGGTACTTCTCGCCCCCCCGTGGGTCAAGGCAGCTTGAGCCCGATTCGCCGCGTGCTAAGTCGTGTTCATTCAACACGTTGCAGTCGAGATGCTAGCGACGGAAATGAGAGCTAGCGGAACAGAAGATCGACGGGGCTCTGTCGAACGGCTAGCAGAGGCAAGCAGACGCAGATGAACGCGGATACACGCAAATGGGATGCAGATGTTTGATCGTGGATCACGCCGATCGATCAACCTTCGTGTTGAAATCAATGCATCACTCTTGGATGCGCTGACAGCAGCACGCATTCTCCCGCAACATCATCCCTGTCCCATCTGTGTTTATCTGCGTTCATCCGCGTTCTCTTGCGCCACCATCTTCCCCCAGCCCGCCCCTTTGCGGCAACTACCTTCGCAGCGTACCGCCATCGACCCCTTTGAGCAGCTTCGCCGCAAGCTCGCGCACTTCGCTGCTATCGTCGCTACCGCTCAGTTCGCTAGCTCGACGCAACAACACAGGGTCGTTCGTCGTGGCCATCACGCGCAGCGCTGCTAGCCGCACCTCGGCGACTGCATCCTGGCTGAGCCACAGCAACCACGGCTTCGGATCGAGACCGGTGAGCCGCGGCAACTGCTCGATCCATTGCAGACGTTCCTCGGCCTGGGGCGAAGTGAGGCCCGCGCCGATCTCGATTTGTCGCGCGGTGATGCCGCGATCTTTCAGCTCATGCTCGATGGTCTTGCGATGGGCGACCGGTGCCGCGTGCCACAGCTTGAACAACTCGACCATGGTCAAGTCACCGAGCGCTTGTCGCTCGACATGCGGCGAGGGTTGCGGTTGCAACCGGCCATTCGCGGGCACGGGCTGCAACTGCGGCGACTTGTCGGTCGGCTGCGAACGATCGATCGGATTAGGCACCTGGGTCGACGCAGGTTTCACGAGCAAACTCGGCGTTTTCTTCGTCGCGGCAACGGGCAGCGGGGGGAGCTGCAATTCGACCGGCAGCCGCAGTTGGGGCAACTCGGTGTTCGGTTGCAACAAGCCGGCCGCTTCCACCGCGGCAGTCGGCGTCGCTGCCGGAGTGCCGATTTGTGGCGGCTCGCGCAAGTCGCTACTCGCGTGTAACACGCGTTCACATGCCGTCAGCAATCGGGCCGACACAGCCGCATCGCTGCATGGTTCGGTCAGCATGCGCGTGGCCAGATCGACAGCGACGCGCTGAGCCGGTGCGTCGTATTGATCGGCGTGGCTGGCCAACAGTTCGGCCAGCGTTAAGCGTTGTTGTTCTGCGGCGTCGGGCGGATCGAGCGTCCACGCATCGAGTTGTTTCAGCAGACCGAGCTTGGCTTGCGTGACGAGCGCCGCACGTTTGGACGTCAAACCGGCGACAAGCGTCGTGAGTCCGGTCGCATGTTGATCGCCGCTGCGACGGAGCAACACGATCGCGCGTTGATCGTCGAGCACCGCCAACTGACCCTGCGCCACGATCACGCCGTCGGCCGTGGTCGTCGGTCGCTGCAACCACCACCACGCGACGTTGGCCACAATCGCGAGCGGAATCACAACCCCCAGGACCAACATCAGCGGTGATCGCGTGGCCATGGGAAACCTCGTTCGTAATCCGATGAAGAAATGATGCCGCGTTGCCCGGTGATGTCCTACGCCGTCTTGCAGCATGGGGCGGGGCATTCTGCTAGCGCATGCGAATCGGAACAAGGTCAAAAAACAGAAACAGAACTGGCGACAACCGCCCTCACAAGCCGAATAAACCTCAGTGTCGACGTGATCGCTACAGTTTACCGCGACCTTCGCGGAGCGACGCGTCCTTAGGGGGGAACCTATGAATCACGACCACCTGACGGCATTGCCTTCGTCGGCAATGCTATCGAAGCTTTTGCGCGCTGCCGACTCGTTGAACGTGCCGACCGCTTGTTCGCGGCGACATTGGCTAGCGATGCTGGCTGCGAGTTGCTTCGGTGCTAGCGCTGCGCCCGCCCTCGCGGTTCGCCCCGGCCAACGTCAATCGCACGACTCCGGTGTCAGTACTCGGGAAGCACGCGACGACGCCGTTCGGCAGTTGCCGCTGACGAAACTCAGCATGCGCGATCGCAATCGCGTCTCGGCGGTTGTGAACGACACGGCGATCTTCCGTCGCATGCCGACACAGACCATCGCGTGCGACAATCGGTTGTATCAGTTCCTGGTCAACAATCCCGACTTGGTCGTGAGCATCTGGCGTTCGCTCGGCATCAGCGATGTCGCGCTCGAACGGACCGGTCCCAACACGTTCCGCACCGACGACAAGCAGGGAACGGCCGGCACGCTCGAGATTCTGCACTCGTCGCCCGACACGCTGCTCGCCTTTGCCGATGGCAGTTACGACGGAGCGTTGTTCTCGCGCAAGGTGCTGGGCAAGACCGTGCTGCTTCTCAAGGCTGGTTACTATCAGGACAACAACCAGACGCCGTTCGTCAACTGCCGGCTCGATGCGTTCATTCAAATCGAGAACGTCGGCGCTGAGTTGCTAGTCAAGTCGTTCCAGCCGTTGGTCGGTCACTTTGCCGATCACAACTTCCGCGAGACCGCCAACTTCGTCGCCACGCTGCATCACGCGGCCGAGGTGAACCCTGGCAAGGTCGAGCAGTTGGCCGGCAAGCTCAACGACGTCTCGCCGGTCACGCGGCAACAGTTCGTGCAGATCACGAACTCGGTATCCGCCCGGGTCTCGAGCCGCGACGAGTCGGCGTTCGTCGAGCCGCCGCAATTGGCGCGCAAGCCCGCGAGCAACTCGCCGGTGAGACGGTAAATACGTACCAGCTTGTCCGCGAGCGGGTGTTGATACCGTTTGGAAATGGGTGCCATGTCCACGTCTTCGTGGACATGCGTTTTCCTCGGGAAACATACCCACGCCGATGTGGGCATGGCACACGATTCGGTCAAACGGCAGCACGACTCCCGAGCGACAAACATTTGTCGGCGAACCGGATTCGTGGTAAAGAAGAGCCTCGTTGCTCTACTTTCCACGAATGAAAGGTTCACACCGATGATGCGCATCCAATCGCTGGGTTTGCTGGCCGCTACGTTCCTCTTCGCGTCGTTGTTCACCGCCACCGCGGCTCATGCCGAGCGGCTGTTCGAGATGCGGACGTATATCACGCACGACGGCCGGCTCGACGCGCTCAACGCTCGCTTTCGCAATCACACGAACAAGCTGTTCGTCAAACATGGCATCGAGCTTGTCGGCTATTGGGTCCCGACGACCGAGCCCGACTCGAAGAACACGTTGGTCTACATCCTGGCCTATCCGAACCAGGAAGCTCGCGACGCCTCGTGGAAAGCGTTCGTGGCCGACGAAGCTTGGAAGCAAGCCAAGGCGGCGTCCGAGGCGGATGGCCCGATCGTCAAGAAGGTCATCTCGCAGTTCTTGAAGCCGACCGACTACTCGCCCATCAAGTAACGCGGGCCGCGCTTCGCTCACTTCGCGTGCTTCAAGAAGTGCTCGAAGAACAAGTAGATCATGTCGTTCGACTCGACCGTCGGCCCGTGCATCGGCCGATTGGTCATGCCGACGCGGTGCGTGACCCCCAGCAGTTGGTTCACAGCCACGCTATGGTTCAACGGCACCCAGCGCGCGGGAAAGTCCTCAGAACCGCCCGAGACCAAAAACGGTCGCGGTGCCATTAACGCATGCAACTCGTGCAGATCGAGCCCCTCGTCGATCAAGCGTGCGTAGGGACCCGTGCGCGGGTTCTCCGGCGTGATCAACCCGGGCTTGCGCGGTTTGCCGTCGCCAAGTCCCAAGTACCACGGCTCCCAATAGTTCACGCTGCCCCGCGCCTCGTCAAACACAATGCCGGGGTCGCTCCAAGCGGCGCAGGCGAATTTGTCGTACAGACACGAACCGAAGAGCGCCCACTTGCCGCCGTAGGAATGACCGACGATGCCGATCCGTTTGGGATCCACGTTCGGCTGCGCGGCCAGCACGTTGTAGCAATTCGCCGCCACATAGCCGAGATACGACAACGGTTGCAGCCGCGTCTCGCCGATGTCGGGCTTCCGCGCATCCCCGCCCGGCGAACCAATCGACAGGCTCACAAATCCGCGCCGCGATAGTTGCAACGCAAAGTCGCGTAACTCGCCTTTGTTGCCCACGCTGGTCTCGGGCTCATAGTACGGCACGACCACCGCGGGAAACGGACCCGCGCCGTCGGGCACGAGCAAGTAACCGGCGAGCATCTGGCCCGGAGCAACCTCGACGCGAATGCGATGCTGCGTGAAGTTGTCGCGCCGCGTGCTGTCGAGTTTTTCCAGCTTGGGTTCGGCGATCAACTCGGGCCACTTGCCGAGCAAGCTGTCCCAACGGTTGCGAATCTCCTGCCGACGACGTGACCAGTCGGCCGTGTCTTTGACCGGTGTTCCGTCATAGAACTTGAGCGGCGAGCGGTATTTGCCCAGCTGCGTGGCAAACTCGGCGGGCGGCTCGAAGTATGGCTTCAACCGCAGCCACGCGGCGTCATTCTCGGCAGCCCGCAACGTGTGGGTGGCAATCAGCAGCAACGCCCAGATCCAGAAAGTCGTTTTCGCGTGCATCGTCTTGAGAACTCACGGTGGGAAATAATCGTCGGCAGGAACGCGCGGGCGATCGATCTTACCACCAATCGGAGGCTGAAGACACGCTTTGTCGCCAACTCCGCGGCAGCGAATTCGCCGTGGATCAAAGTTCTGACCGCGTGGGCCTCGCGTTGCTCGACCCACCCTAGCGTGAACACTTGCGTGACCTTGCCATGATAGCGCCCCCTTTTCAATCGCGCGCTCCCTGGCCATCATGCTTTCACATTGTCCGCGATCCTTCGTCCTTACTTGAAAACACCGCCATGTCTGTTGCCACCGAAGCTACGCGTCTCGATGTGATTGCCGTGGGGGCTCATCCCGATGATGTCGAAATTGCGTGTGGCGGCACGCTCGCCAAGTTGGCGCGGCAAGGTCATCGCGTGGGGATCATCGATCTGACCGATGGCGAGCCGACGCCCGAGTCGCCGGGGCCCGAGGTGCGATTGGCCGAGGCGCGTCGCGCGGCCGAGACGTTGGGCGTAACCCAGCGGATCACGCTCAACTTGCCCAATCGGCGCTTGTTCGATTCGTTCGAGACACGCGTCGCACTGGCGATCGAGTTGCGTCGTTATCGTCCCAAGTTGGTCATCGGCTTTGGCGAGAAGACGCCCTTGGCGAGTCCCGACCATTGGCAAGCGATGCAGATCACCGACGCGGCGGTGTTCTATGCGCGGCTCACGAAATGGGACGAGCACTTCACGGGCTTGCCGGTCCACGCCGTCTCAACGCAGTTGTACTATTCGCTGTCGTTGCACTCATTCGAGTTGCCCGCCGGCGACGGCGTCTTCGTGCACGACATCAGCGACACGCTCGACGTGAAGCTCGATTCGATTCGCTGTTACGCAACCCAATTTCCGCCGGCCAAGCAGCATGTCTTCGATCGTGTGCGTGCGCGGGCATTGCACTTCGGCGGCACCGCCGGATTCGTGGCGGGTGAAGTGTTCGTCAGTCCGCGAGCGCTCGGGACGCGCGATCTGATGAGCTATCTGCATCTGTAGCGCAGTTCGACGAATCACGGCCTGAAAGGTTCAAAATCGATCGCTACGCTTACCGCGACCACGTTGCGTGAAAGCGCGGTAGAGCGCCGCGGCGGCGAGCGTGATGAACGGGGCGCAGAGCGCGAGCATGACATAGATCACGGTCTCGGGCAGTCGATCGACATCGTCGCTACGCCGTACGAGATTGCCCCCAATCGCCGCTAGCAGCGACAGCAACACGGTGATTCCGAAGAGCGTGCGGAGGCTGAATTGATGCCGATTTGGCGCGGGATCCGGTGTCAAAGCGGGCTCGATGTAGGGGCGGTAACGATTTTGGCGAATCGTTTAATTCTACCAAGTGATCCGACGATAAGCACTGTAAGGAATGTTCCAGCGGCCAGTCCGCAAACCCGCCATTGAATACGGAACAAGTCATCATGAAACGATTTTTGATGGTCGCACTCGCCGCCGCAGTGCTCAGTTCAAGCTTCGGATGTTGCTTGATCGACCGCATGTTCTTGGTGCGGCGTTGCTACCCCTTGGGCGACAACGGCGCGTGCAGTGCCCATTGCAGCGAGTGCGGTGCCTCGGCTCGCAATTGCCGGTGCGGTTGGGCCAACGGCGGTCTGGGGGGTCGCGCTGTGGCGCGTCGCTCGGCCGGCTCGTACGCCGACGGCTACATGGCCGGCAATCCGCAGGGCGCGGTTGCTTATCCTTACTACACGAATCGTGGCCCGCGTGATTTCTTAGCTAAGAATCCGCGCGACATTGGGCCGTAACGCTCAACGTCTGCACATCCAACGTCACGAATCATTGCCTCGGCCGGGTTCGCCTCCCCGGCCGAGGCTTTTTTGTTGGCACACCGTGATGCGTGACGACGGGATTGAAGGGGAGAAGATGGCAAAATCATGAAGAACAAAATCATGAAATCGAACGGTTGATCAACGTAGACAGAATCATGCGGGATGCCGACTCATCCTGCCTTCATCATTCTGTACAACATGATTTTGTCATTCTGCATTTCCGTCTCTCGATCATTCCAGCTTGACAGCTCTCACTCGGCCAACGACACGCAGACCAACTCGCGATCGTTCCGCGCGTAGATCGCGCGATTGGCAAAGGCCGGGTGACTCCATACCACCGAGCGACCAAACGCCTCGTGGTTCGGTTCGAGAATCTTGGCCCGGTCGAGTTCTTGATAGCCGCTCGGCGTGAGTCGTGCGATGATCAACTCGCCCGTCTCGCTCATGATGAAGAATCGATCGCCGTTGAGCACGAGAAAGGCCGTGGCCGAGTTCGCAAAGCGCGCACGGGTCGTCGCCTCGTACGTCTCCCAGAGCCGTTTGCCGGTGGCGATTTCGATCGCTGACAACTCACCGCCACGATTGACGCCGTAGAACACATCGCCCACGGGGATCACGGGCGAATGGACGGGCCCCAATCCCGACCGGTTCGTCGAACGCCACAACTCTTTGGCGCGCGGCTCGCTGGCCGACAGTTGAATCATCACCCCTTTGTCCTTGATCCCCGCGACGAACAACTTGTCGCCCATCTGGCGGGGCGGGTTGATCGACATGCCATAATCGGGCTCGAGCTTCACGCTCCACAGCGACTTGCCTGTCGTGGGATCGAGGCCGTGAACGGCTTGCGGATGCCAGACGGCGAGTTGCTTCTGACCCGCCACATAGACCATCGTCGGGGGGCAATAACCGGCGTCGGTCGCGGTTAAGGCGCGCCACTGTTCTTGACCGGTGAGTCGGTTCAAAGCGACGACCGCGCTCCCCTCGCCACCGGCCATGACATACAGCAGCTCGCCATCGACGAGCGGATGGGAACAGAAGCCCCAGACCGGTGTGGGTGCTTTGAATTGCTTGGCGAGGTCGACTTGCCAGACGACCTTGCCCGAGTCGGCCAGCAAGCAGGTGAGTTGCCCTTGAGCGCCGAGCACGTAGACATGTTCGCCGACGACCGTGGGCGTGGCCCGAGGACCGGCCGGATAGCTGATCTCATAGGCGGCCGGGTATTCGTACTTCCAGAGCACTTTGCCGCTCGCTGCCTCGAGTGACCAGACGCGCTCGTTGCCTTGCAGCTTGGGGCGACCGCCGGGATCGTTCACAGCGTTGCCCGCGGTCCGCTCGTAGTCGGTGACAAACACTCGACCCGCGGCCACGGCCGGACCGGAGTAGCCTCCGGCGATCGGCACGCGCCACAAAACTTTGGGCCCGCCGGAGGGAAACTTGCTCAGGGTACCCGACTCGTGCCAGATGCTATCGCGCGCGGACCCGGTCCATTGCGGCCAGTCGTCGCCCCAAACCGGCGTGGCGATCAAAACGAGAATCGCGATCAGCGAGCGCATGCCATGGTCTCCGCAGCTAGATTTCGGTGAGTCCGAAATTATCCGCCAAGCCACGATTTACGGCAACCCGCTGAGAGCCCCGGTAGCGATGCCTTTTGACAGAGTAGCGATGACTCGTGACTGAATCGTGTGCCATGCCCACGATTTCGTGGGCATGTTACCCGGTAGAAGCGCATGTCCACGCAGACGTGGACAT
>JAEUIL010000524.1 GCA_016794255.1 Planctomycetaceae bacterium
GTACCGAGCAGACCGAACATCGGGGCAAGCGTACCGATCATGGCGACGTAGCTGATGCGGTGTTCGAGCTTCATCGTCTCGTCGTCCATCACTTCCTGCATCGCTTCGATCGCTTGATCGTAGCCCGCCGAGAGCTTGCCCAGTCCCGCCGAGAGAACCTTGCCCAGGTACGACTCGTCACTCTTGGCCAATTCATACGCTTCTTGATAACGCTTCTCGTTGAGGTGCGCTTCAAAGCCTTCGATCAGAGCGGCGGGCATGAGCACGTCGCGACGCACCGAGAGGAAGCACATCACCGTGACCGCCACGAACGTGAACGACAGTGCCAAGAACACGACCACGTAACGCGGACCCAAGGCGGCGTAGAAGAAGCCGAGCAAGCTTTGCTTCGGAGCCGCCGGGGCGGTGGGGGCGGCTGCTGCGGGAGCGGCCGTCGCACCAGCATCCGCGGGAGCCGGCGCCGGGGCCGGTGCCGGAGCATCCGTGGCGGTTTTGGCGGCGTCGAGGTCGCTTTGTGCGAACACGACACTGGTCGGAACGAGCAACGCGGCAACCGCCCAAGCCAAGACCAAAGACAACAGGACCCACGATCCCAAGCGATTCTTGCACATCGAACGCAACATAAATTTCACTCCGCGTAGGCCAAGCCTGTGATAGATGAAGCTGGAAAAGGGGTCCGTTTTGCCGGGAACCCACAAGTTTAATTGGCGTGAACCGGGGCGTAAAGCGCCGCCATTTTGGATTTAATTCGAGCCGCCGTACTTCTGTTGCAGGAGTTGCACCGCTTGCAACGCCCGCTCGGGCTTGCCGAGATCGCGCCACAGAGGATCCAGTTGCTTCAGCGCCTCGGCGTGGGCCGTGGCATTGGCGGCGTAGAGCGTGTCGACGTGCAGAAACGCGAGGAGCGCTTGCTTCTTCGCGTCGGGCTTCTTCAAGTACGACTTGCCGAGTGTGACGTAGGCTTGGGCCATCAGATCGGCATTCTCGGGGCTGACACCCTTGATGACCTCTTCGATCGATTTAATCGCATCGTCCGGCGAGCCGGTTTCGGCGACGCATTGAGCCTTGCCGAGCGTAGCGGCGAACCGCTGCTGATCGGCCTGGGCTCCCTTGTTCGAATTGGCCAGGGTCAACACCTTATCGAACGACGTTTGGGCCTCGGGATACTTCTTTTGGGCCAGCAACGATCGGCCAATGCCCATGCCGGCTCGCATCTTCAGTTCCGGAGCGACGGCCTGTTCGAGTTGGGCGTAATAAGTCGCGGCAGGTTCGTAGTTGCCGGCTTTCACGAGCAGATCGCCCACGAGTTCCGTAGCCGGATAAAAGTGGTAGCTGTTGGCGTTTTTGGCCAGCCAGTCATTCAACCCCTTGCCGGCCGCGGCGACGTCACCCGCCCCGGTCAGCGCGAGTCGGGCGGTGCAATACGCTTTGAAAAACTGCACTTCTTGTTGCACCTCGGGCTTCGTCAGCGAGGCCGCGGGGATCGCAGCGATTTGCCGCAGGGCCGTGTCATACGAGCCATTGGCCGTTTGAGCGCGAACGCCCGAGAGTTGCACCGGCTCGCCGTCGTAACGGACGTACTCCACATCGGTGACGGGGACCTTTTCCACGCCGCCGGCGGTCTTCTCGATATCGACGTCGTTCTTGGTCACGGTCTTGATCGTGCCCGAGACGGTGGGGCCCGACAGCTTCTTGACCGAATCCAAGGCCCAAACCGGCGCGGCGAACAACGATGCGGCCAGTGCCACGAGCAGCGCACTACGACTCATAGAACCAATCTCCTGACGGTAAAAGCGAACGATCGAAGGGGGATCGTGAATGAACGATGAAAACGGGAACGAACTCGGAACTTGTCGGCAAACGGACGAACGGACTCAACGTACGCACTTAACTGGCTGCGCCGGTCGTGGGAGCGGCACCGGTCGCCGGAACGGTACCGGCCGGGCTCGCGGCTTTGACGGGGTCGAGGAGCGCTTTCAAGCCGACCCCTTTCTCGCCCTGCGCTTTTTGAATCGTGATCAGCAGCTGATCGTATTGCTGGAAAACTTCCGGCAGGTCGGCTTGCAGCTTGCGGAAGTCTTTGACGCGCGTCGTGAAGCGAATGTTCTGGAACGCGTCGTTGAGCAACTTCTTGCGATCGAGCTGGTTCGTGGCGTTGGCGGCGTTTGCCTGAGCCAACATGCAACGCGAGACATTGATCCGCGATTCGTGGAATGGCTTCTCAAACTGCGGGTTGGCGAGCAACACGTTGCCCATCTTGACCCAACCCCAGATCGTGTTTTCCTCGCGCCGTGTTTGCGGATTGACCGATTTTCGTGCGCCGAACATTGCCAAGTTGTAATACAACGGATTCTCGGCCGCGCCCCAGTCCATGAACGCCAAGGCCGCTTCGGTTTGGGCGTCGAGCAACTGGCCCTTCTCTTTCAGAACCAACTCGAGGATGTCGACCGAGTCTTTGAACTTGTTCATGCGGCGCAGGCAACGGGCCTTGCGCAGCTTGACGGCAATCGTCGCGTCGGGACTCGGCGAGTCGGTTGCCTTGAGCAACTTGTCGTCGATCACGCCGCACTTCTGATAGTACGCCAAAGCCTCGGGCGGAAGTTTCGCCCCGGGCAGGTCGTAACCCGCACCGAGACTGTAGTACGACTCGGCGACCCAGTTGAGCGTCGCAAAATTGGCACCGCCATCGGACTCGCCGATCTTGGTCAAGAACGCCTCGAAGCCTTTGGTCGTGGCGGCGAGCTCGTCGGTCTTGCCGGCTGATCGGAGGGTGTTGATCTGCTCTTCCAGTGCGCGGCCCATCGAGACGTAAATTTGCGTCAGGTTCGCGGCCCCTTGGGCATCGTCGGCACTGACCGTCTTGCCAAGCAGGTCCATCATCTCGGTCGCTTTCTCGATCTGCGAGATGGCAACAAACGCCCGCAGCGCGACCTTGTAGGTCTCACGTTGGATGTCGTGCTGCTGCGTGAGCGGGTCGTTGGCCTTGGACAACGTTAACGGGCCGATCTTCTCGGCCTGCAAGATTGCCAAGCCCTTCTCGGGTTGACCGCTGGTGACATATATCTGAGCGGCCGACAAACCGGCGGCGACGAGATCGAGCGTTGGTGCTCCGCCACCCTCGACACCCTTACGCATCCGCGCCATTCCCTTTTCCAACCAACTGGTCGCGTCGGTCAACATCTTCTCAAGATCGGCCTGCGACGGCTTCTCGCCGTCTTCTTTCTGCGTCGCTTGCAGATACTCGCCCCAATAGGCTTGACCGAGCTTCAACTCAGAATCGGCGCGGCGGGGCGAATCTTCGGGGACACGAGCAATGAACTTCGCGGCCTCGACCATGTCTTTCTCGCCGACTGCCACGGCCATCAAAATCGCCCAATTGTCGAGCGTCTCTTCCTCGGTGGGCCAGCGCTTCGCACAATACTCGGCGAGGTCGAGCATCTTTTGCCGATC
>JAEUIL010000619.1 GCA_016794255.1 Planctomycetaceae bacterium
CTTCTTTCGACATTGAGATTTCGGCATTCGACATTCCCCCCCAGGGGCCTCGCCGATTCAAACCACCCTGGACGTTACTTGTATTTCTTATTAAAGAACTCTTGGCTGTCCTTCGGGTTGGCCTTGATCGTGAGATCGCCATCCTTCCAGTCGGCCGGGCAGACTTCGCCGTTCTTCTCGAAGAACTGCAACGCCTTGACCATCCGCAGCGCTTCATCGACGCTGCGACCGAGCGGCAGATCGTTGACGACTTGATGACGCACGACGCCCGTCTTGTCGATCAAGAACAAGCCACGCAGCGCCACCGCGCCGCCGAGCAACACGTCGTAATCTTGGGCGATGCTCTTGTTCAGGTCAGCGATCAACGGGTATTTGATCTGGCCCAAGCCACCGGCGTTGCGCGGTTGATTACGCCAAGCCAAGTGCGAGAAATGACTGTCGACCGAACAGCCGAGCAATTGCACGCCCAGCTTCTCGAACTCGCCGGCGGCATCCGACAACGCGATGATCTCGGTCGGGCAAACGAACGTGAAGTCGAGCGGGTAGAAGAACAGCACGACGTACTTGCCCTTGTAGTCGGACAGCGAAATCTCTTTGAACGAACCGTCCGGCATGACGGCTTGAGCTTTGAAATCGGGGGCGGGCTTCGTAACCAAAACGCTCATCGTGAAAACTCCTCGTTGAGAATAAAAATGGTTAATGGTTCCAGGCGCGAGCAACGTGATCGGTCACGGTGCTCACCCCAGTTTTTTCAACGCCGCCAGGGCTGCGTCGTAGTTCGGTTCATGGGTCATTTCCGGCACGGTCTCGGCGTAAACAATCACGCCATTGGCATCGAGCACGAACGTGCCACGGGCCAAGATGCGTAGTTCCTCGATCAACATGCCCCAGTTGTGACCGAAGTTCCGGTCCCAATAATCGCTCAGCGACATGAGGTTCGTGATCCCCTCGGCGCCGCAGAATCGATTCATGGCAAACGGCAGATCGCAACTGACGGTCACGGCGTTGATCTTGCCGCCGAGCGAGGCCAGCTCTTGATTGAATTTCTTGGTCTGGGTGGCACACACGCCGGTATCGAGCGACGGCACCACACTGATGATCGCAGGCTTACCCTTAAGGTCGGCCAAGGTCTTGCGTTGCATGCCACCTTCGTAGCGATGCAGCACAAAATCGGGGGCCGGTTGTCCGACCTGCAACGCATGGCCAGCCAGAGTCAGCGGATTGCCTTTGAACGTCATCGCGCCAGGACGAGACATAGTGCACCTCGATAAAGGGGGCCAACGAGTCAATTCCGCACCCGCGGACAGCCTTGTAGTATCCGGTTTTCCGGTTCGACAGCAAGTGCCGAGCAACGAGGATCCCCGGGCCTGTACGCATCCCGCGCGCTAGCCGCACGTTGGCGATTGAGGTTAAACTAATTAATGAGACCGGCGTCGAGCTTTTAACGGATCTCGAACAACTGTCATGCGTGGAAGAACCAGATGGCTCAATCGTCTCAGGCCGAGGCTCGTTCGATTCCAGCGCACCACCGTCGAGCGCGATGGTTGATCCTGGCGGGTTTGCTCGCGGGACTGCTTCTTACAACCGCAGCCAATGCGCACGCCGATGAGAAGTTCTACACCGAGCAGATCTTGCCGCTGCTCAAGGATCGTTGCTACTCGTGTCACAGTCATGCGGCGCGAAAATCGCGCGGCGGCTTGGCGGTCGATTCGCGCGAAGCGCTCTTGGCAGGTGGCGACAGCGGTCCAGCGATGGTGCTCGGCAAGCCCGAGGAAAGCCTGCTGATCGATGCCGTGAAGCGAACCGGTCTCGAAATGCCGCCGCCGGGCAAGGGTGAACCGCTCTCGGCGACGGAAATAGCGCTGCTTGAACGTTGGATTCGCGAAGGGGCCGTGGCACCCGAGACGATCGCTCCGGCGGGACCCAAGAAGCGTCGCCCCGGCGCGTTCACCGACGAGGACCGCCAGTGGTGGGCCATTCAACCACTCCGGCACGTGACTCCGCCGCAGTTGCTGAGCGATGCCGACGTGCGGCTCAACGACGTCGACCGCTTCGTGCGTGAGCGTTTGCAGCGTGAAGGTCTCACTGCCGCGCCACAGGCGTCCCCGGCAGTGTTGGTGCGGCGGCTGACGTATGATCTGACCGGTCTGCCGCCCACAGACAGCGACGTGGCCCGGTTCGTCGCGAATCCCAACGTGGATCAGCTCGTGGACGAGTTGCTCGCCTCGCCACGATTCGGTGAGCGGATGGCGCGGCATTGGCTCGATTTGGTTCGCTATGCCGACAGCGATGGCTATCGGATCGACGACTATCGGCCCGACGCGTGGCGTTATCGCGACTATGTCATCGCCGCGTTCAACGACGACAAGCCTTACGATCGCTTTGTGCAAGAACAACTCGCCGGCGACGAACTCTTTCCGGATGATCCGCAGGCGCTGATCGCCACCGGCTTCTTGCGCCACGGCATCTACGAGTACAACAACCGCGATGTGCGGGGCCAATGGACGACGATCCTGACCGACATTACCGACACGACGGGCGACGTGTTCTTCGGCGTCGGCTTGCAGTGTGCCCGCTGCCACGATCACAAGTTCGACCCGATCTTGCAGAAAGATTACTTCCGGCTGCAAGCGTACTTCGCGCCGCTCTTGCCCCGCGGTGATCGCATCGTGGCGACCGACGAACAACGGGCGAGTTTTGAACGTGCACAGGCCGAGTGGTTGGCCAAGACCGCCACCCTGCGGGCCGAGATCGACTCGCTCGAAGCCCCGTATCGCGAACAGGCTGCCGAGAGTGCGATCATCAAGTTCCCGGCCGATATCCAAGCGTTGATCCGCATGCCGGCCGAGCAGCGTTCGCCGCTCGATGCCCAATTGGTCGCGCTCGCTTGGCGACAGGTGGAATACGAATGGGGCCGGCTCGACACGCGCATCAAAGGCGAGAACAAGGAACGACTACTCGAACTGCGCCGCAAGTTGGCCGAGTTCGACGCGCTCAAGCCGGCACCGTTGCCCATTGCGCTCACAGTGAGCGACGTCGGTCGCACGGCCCCGCCGGTCACGATTCCTAAGAAGGGTGACACCGCGATCGAACCCGGTGTGTTGTCGCTGCTCGATCCCGCACCGGCCACGATCGAACGGGTTCCGCAATCATCCGAGACCACCGGACGCCGCGCGGCACTGGCTCGCTGGCTGACCCGCACCGACAATCCGCTGACCGCGCGCGTGATCGTCAATCGCGTGTGGCAGCAGCATTTCGGTCGTGGTCTCGCCGCCAACGCCAGTGACTTCGGCAGCTTGGGCGAACCGCCGACGCATCCCGAGCTACTCGACTGGCTGGCGACGTGGTTCATGCGCGAAGGTTGGAGTCTGAAGAAGCTGCACCGTTTGCTCGTGACATCGGCGACGTACCAACAGTCGTCGGTGCATCCGACCCCCGAGCCCGGTCGGCTCAAAGATCCCGAGAACAAATTCCTCTGGCGCTCCCGGCCTCGACGGCTCGAAGCCGAGCAGATTCGCGACGCGGTCTATGCCGTGACCGGCGAGTTGCAACTCGACAAGCTCGGCGGGCCCGGCGTACTGGCCACGCTGCCGCGACGAACGATTTACACGCGCGTGTTGCGTAACACTCGTGATCCGCTGCTCGATGTGTTCGACGCCCCGCTGTGGTTTGCGAGCGCGTCGTCGCGCGACACCACGACCACGCCGGTGCAGTCGTTGTTGTTGGTCAACAGTTCGTTCATGCTCCAACGCAGTCGGGCTCTTGCCGCCCGGCTGGAAAAGCTCGCGCCGCAAAATGAGTCGGCCCAGATCGAGCAGGCGTATCGCTTGGCGTTCGGCCGGGCTCCGACAGCCGACGAACAATCGCAAGCCGCACAGTTCTTGGCCACGCAGCGTGAGACCGTCAACCCGCAGATCGCGTCGTCGAATCAGGCGACGTTCATCCCCGAGAAAATTCCGTATCGCGATGGCCAAGCGGCGCTCGTCGAGCCAACCGGGGCTCAACGCATGTTCCGTGCTGCCGATAGCACCGAGATCCAACCCGACGGCGATTTCACGATCGAAGCGTTTCTCATGCCGCGGTCGATTTCCGAGGGGGGCTCGGTCCGTGTCGTGGCCGCGAAATGGTCGGGCAGTATGCAACAGCCCGGCTGGCTCTTTGGCATCACGGGCAAAGGTTCGCGTCGCAAGCCGCAGACCGTCGTGCTGCAAGCTGTCGGCCCGAAGCGCGACGGCAGCGTGGGCGAGGTCGCGGTGTTCTCCGATCAACATGTGAGTCTCAACAAACCGTACTTCATCGCCGTCGCGGTCAAGATGGCCACGACCGCCGCTCCCGGCACGATGACGTTCTCGCTCAAGGATTTGTCGAACGACGATGAGCCGCTGCAAAGTGTCACCGTCGAACACGATCTCCTTGGCGGACTCGACAACGAAGAGCCGTTCACAATCGGCGGACGCAGCGGTCGCGTGGGAAGTCACTTCGACGGCGCGATCGACGACGTGCGATTGTCACGCGGCGTGATCGGCCCCGCGCAGTTGCTGTTCAATGTCGAGTCGAGCACGGTCGACACGCGCGGTTACTGGCGCTTCGAAGCGAAGCCCGACGCCTTGCACGACGCCTCGGAACAACGCCACCACCTCGAGCCGGCCCACGCGACGAGTCGCACCGCCACGGATATCCGCAGCACGGCGCTGACGGACTTTTGTCATGCGCTATTGAACTCGAGCGAGTTCTTGTATGTCGAATGAGTTAGTGAATGGCGATGTTTCCGCCGTAGGACGGGTCTCCAGTCCCGTCCAAGCCCTTTCAATAAATACCTGGCCGGGACTGGAGACCCGTCCTACGAACCATTGCGTCGCCTGCCATGCACCCTGCCGCCACTCACCGTCGCGACTTTCTCGTTCAATCCGGCTTGGGCTTGGGAAGCATCGCGCTGCAAACGCTGCTCGCGTCGCAAACTCCCGCGGCCGAACGCCGTCAATCGCCGCTCGACGCCAAGCCGCCGATGCACAAGCCTCGGGCCAAGAACGTCATCTTCTTGTTCATGGAGGGGGGGCCCTCGCACGTCGATCTGCTCGACCCGAAGCCGCTCATGAATCAACTCGCCGGCAAACCGTTGCCCGAGAGTTTCGGCGATGTGATCACGGCGATGGGCGAGTCACGCGCTCCGCTGCTGGCTTCGCGTCGCAAGTGGAAACAGCACGGGCAAGCCGGGCAGTGGTTCAGCGATTGGATTCCGCACATCGCCGAGCATGCCGACGATCTCGCGGTCGTGCGGTCCTGCTGGGCCGACGGCATCAATCACTCAGCGGCTGTCTGTCAGATGAACAGCGGATCGCTCTTGGGTGGTCGCCCATCGCTCGGCGCTTGGGTCACGTATGGACTCGGCACCGAGAACACCGATCTGCCAGCGTACGTCGTGTTGCAAGACAATCAGTCGAGCGTCGTGAACGGCCCGCGCAATTGGAGCGCCGGCTTCATGCCCGCCGTGTATCAAGGCATTCGCATTCAAGGGGGCAGCGAGCCGATTCCCAATCTCAACACGCCCGAGGGGATCGCAGCCGCGCAGCAACTCAACAAGTTGAACTTCATCAACAATCTCAATCGCGATTACGCCGCGCGCTACGCCGATCAAACCGAACTCGCCGCCCGGCTCACGAGCTATGAACTCGCCTTCCGCATGCAGGCCGAGGCACCGCTGGCGGTCGATCTGAACGAAGAGACCGTCGAGACTCACAAGCTGTACGGCCTCGACAAGAAAGAGACTGCCACGATGGGCCGGCTCTGTTTGCTCGGCCGACGCTTGGTCGAACGAGGCGTGCGCTTTGTGCAGATCTATCACGGTGCGGGAAGCAAATGGGACGCCCACTCCGGCATCGAGAAGAATCACACCGAGCTCTGCCGCGGCATGGACCTGCCGGTCGCGGGCCTGCTGACCGATTTCAAGTCCCGCGGGCTGCTCGACGAGACGCTGGTCATCTGGGGCGGCGAGTTCGGTCGCACGCCGATGAGTGAGAAAGGGGACGGTCGCGATCACAACCCGACTGGTTTCAGCATGTGGTTCGCAGGCGGCGGCGTGCAAGGCGGCCAGACGATCGGCACCACCGACGAGCTCGGCCTGCGCGCGGTCGAAAATCGTTTGCACGTCCACGATCTACATGCGACCATCTTGTGGCTCTTGGGCCTCGACAACATGGCGCTCGTCTATCCGTACAAAGGACGACCCGAGCGTCCGACGCTCAACGAAGGCGAGGCTTACGAAAAGATCGTGGGTTAAAGCGAAGTGCGTAGACAAAATGGCTGGACCAGCCGCTCGCGAGAACGTGGGTTACGATCATGGTTTCCCATTTCGCAGAGCCACACACGAGGACTGGTCCAGTGCACGACAAATTACGTTACGTCGGTTTAGATGTCCATGCGGACACG
>JAEUIL010000621.1 GCA_016794255.1 Planctomycetaceae bacterium
TGCAGCGTTGCTAGAATAGCAACCGATGTAAGACTGGGGCGTGTTCCGCCCGTTCGATTGGAATGAATCGCAGCCCTCACGATCATGGACCTTAGACGATGAACCAAGCCAGTCGCAGTTGGTGCTCGGGACCGGTTAGCCGTCGTGGTTTTCTTGAGGCGGGTTCACTGCTCACTGGCAGCTTGGGCTGCTGCGATATCTTGCGCAGTCGAGCCGCCGCGGCTGGTTCGACGAATGCAAACAAGCCGGACGACACTGCCGTCATTCTGATCTGGTTGCTTGGTGGCCCCAGCCACATGGAGACCTACGATCTCAAGCCCGATGCGCCTGCCGAGTATCGAGGTGAGTTGAACCCGATCGACACCAATGTGCCGGGCATGCAGATCTGCGAATTGTTGCCGCATCACGCTCGCGTCGCTGACAAGTTCAGCATCATCCGCTCGATCACCCACGAAGACTCGCAGCATGCTCAGGGCTCGGTGCGGTTTCTGAGCGGGCGTCACACGCCGAGTGTGGATCCGATCTCGGAGTATCCGACTTTAGGACCAATCATCGCCAAGATGCGCGAGAATCAGAACGTCGGCGTGCCAAATCACGTCGCTAGTTCGATTCGTGCGTACGGCGACGGGAGCGCTTATCTGGGTGAGTCGGCGCTGCCGTTCGTCGTGGGTGGCAATCCGGGAGCCGATTCCTTTTCTCTGCCGAATCTCTCGGTTAGCGACTCGCTACGGGGACGCATGGACGACCGGATCGGGCTGCTCAAAGCGTTCGACAAGTTCCGCCGCGATGCCGACACCACCGCCTCGATGCTGTCGCTCGACACGTTCAATCAACGGGCATTGAATCTGCTCACGAGCGACAAAGCTCGCCAAGCGTTCGATCTGAAGCGGGAAAGCGACGAGACTCGGGACCGTTACGGGCGACACGAGTGGGGCCAGCGAGCATTGTTGGCCCGACGTTTGGTCGAGGCGGGCTGCAGTTTTGTGCGGATGGACATGAATAGCCCGAACATACCCGGGACCGACGACAAACGAATCCACAACAACTGGGACATCCACGCCATCAATGGCGACCTGTATTACGACCTCAGCGTGCGCATGCCGCCGTTCGATCGCGCGGTGGCGGCGTTGATCGAAGATATCTACGCCCGGGGGCTCGATCGTAAGGTGATGCTTATCGTTGCCGGCGAGTTCGGTCGCACGCCACGGATCACGGTGCAAAAGGGAACCAGGTCGGGCAACATGCAACCCGGGCGAGACCATTGGCCGGGGGCGATGTCGGTGCTCGTCTCGGGCGGAGGCGCTCGCATGGGGCAAATCATCGGCTCGACGACCGACAAGGGCGAGTATCCCAAAGACAATCGCCTCGACCCGAACGACTTGCTCGCCACCGTGTACCGGTTCATGGGCATCGACCAGCACCATGCGTTTCTTGATCGTAGCGGACGACCGATGCCGATTCTCCCGTTTGGTAAGCCGATCGCCGAGTTAGGGTAAGGCTCACGCCATACGCTGCTGAGAGTGCTCGCCCATCACTTGGCGATTGTTGTTGAGGCGGGAATATCGAACCCCAAGTCAATCGATTGGCGATATTGCCCAGCAGCTGAGCCGGAGGTGTATTCCGTAACCGCGTATCGAAGGGCTTCTGCTTTTGCACGGATTACAAGTGTCGATCACGGCTTCAATGCGGTGAAATCCCAAGTCTTCAGTGGGCCGGTCTCCGATGCGTATTGGATGGACGCGATCTCGACCGGTGTCGTGTCGGCTGGCAAGTAAAGCCGCAGGATTTTCAACGATCCGGTAAGCGGAATGTCGACCGTCACGTCTTGCCAAGCATCGCCTGCCGAGAGTTTGAATGCCACGGTTTGACCCGTCGTGGGAAACTCGGTTTGGTCTTGGGTGATCCACTGCACTTCTCCCGGTCCGCCCGCTGTGCTACGGACACGCAACTTCAAAGTGAACGGCCTGGCAGCTTTGATTTGTGCCGTACCTAGAAATGGCGTGCGACCAGCGGCCTCGACCCGCACTGCTCCGGGAACCAGCGAAACCTTGCAGAATTTCGGCACCAAACCGGCAAGCGGATCGAGAGTACCCTTTGCACCGACTGGCTGAGGGTTCGCGGCCTGCGGCTTATACGCAGGATTCGGCTTGGGATAGATCGCGCCGGTGTCTCTTAGAAAACCATCGATCAACTTGTCGAGCGCTTTCACTTTCTCTGGCATTTGCTGGGCAAGGTTTTTGGTCTCGCTCAAATCTTCCTTGAGATTGAAGAGTTCATACAATCCTGCATAGTCCGCTGGCCGCTCGGTGAATCGCCGAATCAACTTCCAATCTCCTTGGCGAACGCTTACGCCGGGGACCAAGTGCGGAAACCAAATGAAGTACGCATTGCGCTGCAAAGTACCGGTG
>JAEUIL010000623.1 GCA_016794255.1 Planctomycetaceae bacterium
CGAGAATCACGCCCCCTTCTTCGACGTCGGGCAGCAACACATCCTGCTGGGCCTTGTTGAACCGATGGATCTCGTCGACGAACAGCAAGGTTTTTTGGCCGCCAGCAGCGATCCGATCGCGGGCGGCATCGAGCACCTCGCGCAGTTCCTTCACGCCGCTGGTCACGGCGTTGACCTGGACGAAGCGGCTTTGACTAGCGTTGGCCAACAATCGGGCGAGGGTCGTTTTGCCCGTGCCCGGGGGGCCGTAGAAGATCACCGAGCCGAGTCGATCGGCCTTGAGCAACCGGCGGAGCAGTTTCCCCTCGCCGAGGAAATGCTGTTGGCCGACGAACTCGCCGAGCGATTGCGGCCTCATCCGGGCGGCAAGCGGTTGAGCACGACGGCGATTGGCCGACTCGGCGGCTTCGAAGAGGGACATAGTCGGTCAGCTACGAGGGGTGCCGCGTGATGGTTAAAGCAAGCCGATTTTTAACACGGAGAGCACGGAGAACACAGAGGAATACAGGAGTACAGGAGAAGGTTGTTTACCAACCACTTCAATCACGAAGCTCCAGTCATGCTTTCTTTACAAACTCATTCCTAACCTCCGTGCGCTCTCCGTGACCTCCGTGATCTCCGTGTTTAACTTCTTTCCTTCAACTACGGCACCTCGCGCACCGGCTTGTGCTTCAACTGGGCATCTAAAAATCGATACGCCTCGCGACGCATGTCATCTGGAAAATCGTGTTCGCAATCAGGATACCGAACCTGCAACTGATCTTTCACGCCGAGCAGCTCGTAGACCTTCGCCGCCTCGGGCATCGCCTTCTGCACACCTTTGTAATCGAAATTGCTGTCGCGCAACGGGCTCACCGATAGAAACCCACGCGGTGCCAAGGCGCCGACCAATTCGTAGAAATCGAACGGCACGCGGTCAGGATTCAGCTCGTACTTGTCGCGGAGCGAAGGCATGTAGCGATCACTGGTCCAACCAGCGATCTTGCCCGCGTAGTAATCGTGGAACGGGCACCAACCGCAACTCGACACGACCGCCTTGATCCGCTCGTCGTAGACGCCGACGAAGATCGAATTGTGCCCGCCGAGCGAATGGCCAATCGCGGCGATGTGCTCGCGATCGACATCATCGCGGGCCACGAGCAGATCGACGCACCGCATGTGATCGAAGATTCCTTTCATGGTACCCGAGACGTAGTCATCTTTAGCGAAGTCATGATTCGTCATACCGCCGAACGAAACATAGTCCGGCGCGATCACGACATAGCCCCGTTGCGCCAACTCGGTGCCATATTGGCGATTGGCTTTGCCATAGCCGGCGACGATCCCTTTGCCGATCGTGCCCGTGGGATGCAGGGCGAGAATGCCGGCCCGCTTCTCCGTTCCGTTTCGTTTCGGAATCCACAGATAGGCGGTGACTCGCTCGCCATTGCGGGAGTGGAACGAGATCGACTGCCGCAGCACGTCCCCTTCTTGGGTCTCTTCGACGACTTGAATGTCGAGCGGCGGTAGTTGAGCTCGGTCGGGCAACGGACCAATCGCCTGCTCGAAACCGGCGAGAATTTGCTTCCGTCGCTGGGCCCAATCGGCCGGCGTACGCACGGGCTGCAACTTGCCATCTGCTTCGTACGACAGCAGTTGCTTGTGATCGAGCAGCGAGACCGGATCTTTGGCCGCTGCGGGAACCACGAGCAACAGCGATACAATGGCTGCGAGCAAGGCACGAGGCATGGCGGGGGCTTTCCGTAGCAGGAGGGATAATCGGAACGGGGGACGAATCATTGCGATCGAACATACGAACGTGACACGCATGTCCACGCAGACGTTGACATGGCACACGAGTTATCCTCAGAGCACCGGCAGCCGAACTCGACGCGTCACGGCGACGTCAGCGTCAGCATATACGCCAACAAGTCCGCCGCGTCTTGAGCCGTGACGTCGCGCAGCACCAACTCGGGCATCAACGACTTCTTTTGTTCTTCGATCGACTCGATATCCTTCGTCCGCAGACGAATCTGCTTGTTCTGAATGTCCTTGAGCACGACCTCGCGATCGTTGCGATCAACGACGAAACCGGCGAACACAAGCCCGTCGGTCGTTTGCACGATGTACGGCGTGTACTCGGGCGCGATCGCCTTCGACGGGTCGAGAATCGTTTCGAGCAGCGTGGCTCGTTCGTATTTCTTGCCGATCATCGTCAGGTCGGGACCGGTCGTGTTGCCTTGACCGCGAACGCGATGGCAGTTCTTGCACTGAGCGGCGGTGCTCTGATGGAAGATCGACTCGCCCCGTTTGGCGTCGCCGGTCAGAGCCAAGATGTCCGCGGCCTTGATCGCCGAGCCGAGCCGTTTCGGCCGTTGATCCTCAGGCACGAACTTCTCATACAATACGCGGACGTTGGCGTCGGGATGCTTTACGGCCTGGGCAATCACTTTGCCCTTGAGCGGCTCTTGGATCGCGTTTTCGTCGAGCCACTTGAGCAACACGAGCGCACCGCCGACCGAGTTCATGACCCGTTCGACAATCTCGCCGCGCACCGCCTCGGCCGCGTCGCTACCGGCGAGCAGTTTCTTGAGTGCCCCCCAATCTTGCAGGTCGACCGTCGCACCGATTGCCGCTGATCGCAACTTCGGGTCGTTCGAGGCGAGGTTGCGTTCCAGGGTCTT
>JAEUIL010000629.1 GCA_016794255.1 Planctomycetaceae bacterium
AGCAGCGTGTTGCGAAGTGCTAAACGGTACGAACGCGCCGAGCCCAACTCGCTCGCAAAGGTCGCTTCGCCTTGGTGCCAAGCACGGGCCATCGGAACATACCGAGCGACGTAGCCCGCCTGAAACGCGCGATACGCCAGATCGACATCCTCGATGCGGCCGGGCAGATACAACGGATCGAACCCGCCGAGCTCGAGAAACTTGCGACGATCAACCGCCAGCACCGCGCCAGCCAGTGCCGTCTCACCGGGCACGTGCGCGATGGCTTCGGCTCCGGCGAACCGAGCCGTGGCGCTGATGAGTCCCCAACGCCACTCGACGCCCGTGCGAAAACCTTCGAGCGTGACGCCATCGAACAGCCATGCCCGGGGCGCGGTCATCCACACCGGCTCGTTCGTCGCCGGGGCGTCGAACAGCGGCGCGACGAGCGGATCGATCGCGTCGTCGGCCAAGCGAATGTCGTTGTTCAACAGCACGACCACGGGCTCGGCTAGCTTGGCGAGCACCGCGTTGTACGAGACCAAGCCGCGATTGTCGCAGCGATGGATCGACACCTCGGGCCACGTCGCTTGCAGCCACTCGCACGAGTCGTCGGTCGAACCGTTGTCGATCACACTCACACGACACGGTCGAGTCGAGCGCGCAGCGGCCGCGATGACCGACGGCAGACAGTCGGACAAGAGCGTGCGTCCGTTGTAGTTCAAAACCACGAGGTGGATCGACACGGGCTGGGTTCAATGAGAGGTGAGGAAGATGAAACACGGAGAACACGGAGGAGGGTTAAGAGTGCTTGGTGCTTAGTGCTTGGTTGGTTCATCAGTCGCATGCACCTACCAAGATTTCTCCTGCTCTGTCTCCGTGTGCTCTGTGCTCTCCGTGTAAAAATTCTTCTCAGCTTGAGTAGCGCAAAGGCGAGGCACTGTAAGACTTATCGCTGCGCAGGGTCAAGATGAACGCGAGCTGCTAGCGTCGGGGAAGAGTGCTTGGTGGTTAGTGGTTGGTGTTGCTCGTCTTCGGCCAGTGACTCGACGTACCACCAACCGGCGTCGGTGCGAAGAGTGTGGCCCAGCGGCGGCTCGTACCACGCGGCAAACTCGCGTTCGGCAGCTTGGTGTTGCAGGCCACGCATGACGCCGAGTAGTGCTAGCACGACGCTCGTCGGGGCCATGACGCCCAGATACACCGCGGCGAGCGTGGTCGAGTCTGCTAGCACGAACATCGCACCGGCCAGCAGCGTGACGCTGTTCAGCACGACGTGCCATTGCCCGGCCAGTCGGACGACGCGGGCCAACACACGGAGCGGTGCCCGCGGCCAGGGGGCAGCCGGAGTTGGTCGACCGCCGCGACCGCCGATCACGCGCAGCTCGCCGTGCATCCGTTTGAGTCGCGACACGATCGCCTTGCAACGGACATCATGCTCGATGCTTTGCACGAGCGCCGCGACTCCCCACGCAATGCCCAGCCATAGCCCCACGAGCGCGCCGGTATTGACGAGCAGGCCGTGACCGACGCCGATCGGCACGAGCAACGTCAGCGTGTGATGCATGAGATAATCCAGAGCCACGCCATCGAGCGAGGCGGTGTCGCGATACCGGGCCACTTGCCCGTCGACATGGTCGAGCAGATACGACAGTTGCAGCAACGCGGCAGCCGTGAGCCAACCGCCGACACCGCCGCAGGCCAACGCGCCGACCCCGGCCAGACCGGCGAGCCACGCCAGAGCGGTGATTGCATGGGCCGAGATGCCGGTCGAAAGCACGATGTGCGTCACATGCAGCGCGAGTGGTCGACTGATGCGTCGCGCGTACCAATTGCCGACGGTGCGGTGATCGGGCTTCTGGCAGCGAGTGCTAAACTGTTCCCAAGCGTCGGGCGTCATCGGAGCGCCTCCGGGGGAACAGCGCTGTCGTCGAATGCTCGGTGCTTGTCTGGCACAGTGATGCGCCGCGCGGCTCGACTTACGGTCAAAGCGACGATCAACGAGACAGCCCCCACCACGATCAGCTTGACGAGTGCGTTGCCCATGTCGAGCCACGAGCGGTCTCCCACGCCGGGCGACAGTTGCTCGAGCACGATGGCCACGCCCAAAATTGGCAGCAGCGTCAGAGCGTGCAGCGTGAGCGACACGCGTCGTTCGGCGTGCGGCAATCGTCGCCAGAGCCCGGCATATCCGCTGGTCGCAGCGTAAACGAGGTTTCCCACGCATGCCGCGCTCGCCACTCCCGTCACGCTCGGCCAGCCGACGGCAGCCACGATCATGGCAACGCTCGTGATCAACGTCGACACGATAAGTCCGCGCAATGCGGCACGTTCTTCGCCGATCGCGATCAGCACGTTCGAGCCGTTCAGAGCCACCGTGGCGAGCAGCGTAGCGACGACGACCGCCGGCAAGGCCGCGAGACCGGCGTGATAGGCGGGGAACAACGCGCCGAGCAACGTGGGACCGATGACAATGGCCGACGCGCCGAGCGGCGTGAGCCACAGCAGTTGCGTGAGTGTCGTCTCGGCGGCAAAGCGCGACACGGCCGGGGTGTCGTTCGTCGCGCCAAACAGTTGGGCCAACTTGGGACTCGCGACGGTGCCGGTGATCGACGCCAGACCGTAGAGCTGCGAACCGACGAGCAGTGCCGTCGAGTAGCAACCGACATCGAACGCGGCGGTCGGCGAGCAGGCCAGCAGTGTCAGACGATCGATCGAGCGAAACAGCGTGGTGAACGCGCCGGTGAGCAAGATCGGGCCCCCGATGCCGATCAGCCGGGCCGCGCGTGAGCGGTCCCACGTCCAACTCAAGCGAAACGTGGCGTGTCGCTGTAGATAGACGAGTGACGCGCCGGCGACGAGCAACGTCGCGCCCAAGAGCCCTGGTAATCCCGCGAGCCAAGCGCCGGCCGTGCCCAAGAGCAATGCGGCGAGTCCTTCGTAAACACTCTGCCGCGCGGCGGTGTCGAACCGTTGCTCGGCGCGGAGCAACGTGATGTGAAACGTGATCTGCCGATGGAGCACGACGAAGATGGCGAGAAACGCGAGGCCCATACTCCAGGCCGCACTCGTCGCCGTAGCGAATGTCGAGCACCACCAACTGGCACCCGCCAACACGACGGCGAACGCGAGCGAGCTGAGCAGATTCAGCGTATGGGCCGTGTGCAGATCGTCGGTCACGGCCTGCACGTTGCCTCGGCCGGTGGCGACGCTCAATTCGCGAGCCGCGCCTTTGCTCGCCCCGAGGTTCAGATAGTTGCCGTAAGACAAGAACAATCGCAGCGACTGCCAGACGCCAAGCGCCGCGGGATCGAGTAGCCAACGCAACGAAACGCTGGTCGCCACGCCGATGATCTGTCCGATGATCGTCGCCCGGCCCACGATCCACAGGTCGCGCGCGAGCCGTTGTTGGACGAACACCGTCGACCCCGGCGCGGATGAGTGCGCGGGAAGCGACGCGGACGGCGGTGGTTCGACGGCGAGGCTCATTTAGCTGGCGGAGTTTTCTGAGTAGCCGAACTCGCCAGAGTTCGGGAGCAACGTCTCGGTGACAACTCAGCCCGAACTCTGGCGAGTTCGGCTACGGGACACTAGATCGCGGCGTGAACGACATTTTCGACCATCTCGGCGACTCGGCTCGACGGGCCAGCCAGCAAGTGATCGACGATCTGCGCCGCAGACGATGTGGGCGACTCGCCGATCACGCTCGGGTTGAGTCCGTCGGGGCGAGCCGCGGGGTCATACAACGCGCGATCGATCAACGAGCGCAGCTGTTCAGCCGACCGGGCCGAGCCCAACATGCCCCACTCAGCCGCCTCGATCAGGTCGCGTGATCCGCTCGGCATCAGTTGCACGACCGGCACACCATGCAACGTCGCCTCGACACCGCTGCTCGACGCACAAGCCAACACGCAGTCGGCGCCACCGACGTACTGTTCGAGCGTGCCGCGCTCCAGCAACAACGCATCGAGCGCGGGAAAGTCGTGCAGCAACCGATGCCACAGTCGCCGCGTCGCATCACGCGGATGTGGCTTGATAAGCACCGTCGCCTCGTCGTACTGGCTCAGCACGCCAAGCGCCATCCGCAACATCTGTTCATAACTGCGGCTCGTGCAGTGATACGCGATCACGTCGGGACGTGTGTCCTGCGGCGGCATCGTGCCTAGCAACAGGAAGCGTGGCGGGCGATGCTCGGGTCGCGGCGCGGCGGTGAGCTCGCGCGGCTTGAGCCGGTCGGCATCGTGCGCCGGCGAACCGGTGACCACGATCCGCTCGCGGCTCACGCCCCAATCGACGAACTGTTGCCGCGAGGTCTCGCCCCAAGCGCAGATTGTGTCGGCCTCGACGGGCGCAAAGCCGAACGAGACAAACGGCACGCCATGTTGCACGACTGTGCTGCGGATGCCGCGCGACTTGGTGGCCAGCACCAACGCGCGGTTTAACGGCGTGGCATCTTGATCGACGACGACGGCCGACGGTTGCACGTGATCGAGCGATCGTTCGACTTGAGCGACTAACTGCGATTGCCGTTGAGCGCTACTGGCCGAGAGCTGTTCCCACCACGGCTCGAGCACCGGCCGCAGATCGAGCCCACACGACTCGATTGGTTCGTCACCCCAACCCAGCGGCAGCGGCTCGACCGCCGTGGGCTCGCGGTCGCAAACGTATTGACCCACGCCGCGCCAGCGCCACCGCAACCAGCTATTGATCGCGAAGCGCTCGTAGAGCCACGTGGGGCGTGCGCCGCGCCGCAGCAACTCGCCACAGACCGGATCGAGATGTCGCGGGTTGCCGCACAGCAGCACACGCCCCTTGTGCACATCGCGCGGTGCGAAACGACCGGCGGTAGCGCGATGCAAACGACTCAAGAGACGACGCCACCATTCGTTCGGCGGCGGAGTTTCGCCACGCGGCGGGTCCAACGCAGCGCTCGCTTGCTCCCAGCGGATGATCACGTGACAGCCGTGCTTGTCGGCCAGCGCCTGCAACAGCTGTCCGTAGTCGCGATCGCGGTGCCGCTCCAAAATCACGCGCAACGAAGCGCCGCCGCGCAGTCGGGCGATCTTTTCAAACCACGCCACCACGCGCAGCCATTTCACGAGCTGATAACGGAGTCGCGTCGCATTGAGCGACAACAGCGAGGCTTGGCTCGCGCTCGTCGCCCCGAGCTTGGCCGCGATATGAGGCGCTTCGCTGTCGATCCAGCGGAAGCGAGCATCGACCGCATCATCGAGCGATTGCCGGAGTTCGGCATCGGCGTCGTCGGGCCATGAGCCTTCGAGCAGCAGGGCGGCGTCCGACTCGTCGAGCCGGCCCGTCACCAAATCATGGCGGGCAAAAATCTGCATGGCGTCACCTTCCTTGGCACAGCCGAGCATGAAGCGAATGATCGAGCAGCGTCGCGGCAATCCATTGCCAAGCGACGAACAGGGATCCGCTCCGCAGCGCGATCGGCGCTGGAGCGGCGCTCACCCTGCACGAGTTGCGTTAAGTTCCTGCGATGACTTGCGCGAGATTGCCAGTCGCGACGGACAAACCTGCCACCGAGGTCTCTTCCCAGCTTTGATTCACATACGACACGCAGCGCCGAGCCGCCGCCAGATCGCGCGGCGTGACTGGCAACGTCATCAAGCGGAAACGCTGCACGTGATGACGCAAGTAACGTGTTGCCGATTCGCGATCCTGCGCGCGAAACGCTTCGCGATCGGCTCGGTCGAGCGCCGCCGCATGGCACCACTCGGGGAGCAGCGAGACCGACTCGGCCAAGTATCGCCCGGCCTCGTCGATGTAGCCGATGTAATCGGCCGAACGTTCTTCGTGCGACGCGGCCAACAAGCGATCGATGAACGCGGGGTCGACGAGCATCTGCGTGCCATCGACACGAATCACGCCCGTCGCATCATACGCTTGGGCAGCTTCGTTCAGTCGTGCGAGAGCATCGGGAGCGCTGGTCGTGAAGATCGGTACTTCGGCCGGCACGACATCGCGCAGAGACTGTTGACGGGCGGGATCGTCACTCGCCGGGGCAATGACCACGACGCGATCGAGACACAAACTATCGGTCGCTTGACGGACCACCAAGCTGACGCAGGAACGAGTCCCCCAGCGACTGCCCGAGGTGGCCGTCGACAGTTCGCCCGTAAGGTCGACGAATACAAATGTGCGATCCATGGTTGCACTCCCCTCCGCTCCATCGCGACGAGCGTGCCGCGCGGCGAACTACCGCTGCGGTGCGCGTCCTTTGGCAACATAGCACTGCCTGAGAAATGGGGTCAATAGAAGCAATGCTAGTATTCGATCAGTTTGCTGAGGTGTGCGTCAAACCCGCGTTCACATCATGCCGCGACCGCAACCACCCGGCCCGCAACCAGGTTTGCCACAGCCCATGGGCAGCGCGTCGCCCGAGGGTTTGCCGCCACCCGCGACATGTGCCGAGACCACGCTCAACAGCCGTTGGATCTGCTCGCTGCCGCAGTCGGGACACACGGGCTCTTCGCTGCCGCGCACGAGAATTTCGACATCGTGAGCGCACTTCGGGCAATGAAACTCATACAGGGGCATGGCCAGAACTCCACCGAAACCGTTAATCTGAGGGACGAGCCAGCGCACGCGGTTGACCAATTCGTCCCTCGTTAATCTCTACTCAACTTGGCCCTTGTGTGCAACATGCCCGGTTTGACCCGTGAACTGGCCCGCGAGATCGATCGCCGCGCGGTCGAGGAATACGGGCTGCCCAGTCTGGTGCTGATGGAGAACGCCGGGCGAGGTGTGTGCGATCGGCTGTTTCAGTTCGGGCTCGTCGGTCGGGTCGTAGTCTGCTGTGGACCCGGCAATAACGGCGGCGACGGGTTCGTCGTGGCGCGGCATCTCGACTTGCGCTGCGCGAGCGTCAGTGTCTGCGTGTTTGCCGAGCCCGAGCGGTTCACCGGCGATGCGGCGATCAATCTGGCGGTGCTGCGCAAGACCGACGTCCCGATCGAGTTCTTCGGCCGCGCGTTCGATGCGGCCCGTTTTGAGCGGTCGCTGCACGGCGCGGGGCACGTGGTCGACGCACTGCTGGGGACCGGCTTTCAAGGGACGGTGCGCGAGCCGATCAGTCAGGCGATCGACGCCATCAACGCGAGCGGTCGCCCGGTGATTGCCGTGGACTTGCCGAGTGGTCTCGATTGCGACACGGGCGAACCGTCAGTGCACACGATTCGCGCGCGGCACACGCTCACGTTTGTCGGCCCGAAGTGTGGTTTTGCGGCCATCGCGGCCCAGCCGTTTCTCGGCGCGGTGCACGTGCTCGACATCGGCGCACCCCGCAAGCTAACGGACGAGGTGTTGCGCCGCGGCTCGTAAATCTGGCGGTGGGACGCGATTCGACGTAAGCTGGTAATGCCGCCAGTGGTGGCTGAGATCGCTGTCCACGTCCGTGGTGACAAGCGTTTCCTAGCTCCACATGTCCACGCAGACGTGGACATGGCACACGCGATTGATTCCGAACGCCGTAAGATCTTTCGTCATTCGGAATTCGTCATTCTTTCGATATTCGAGCTTAGGCATTCGTCATTTCCCGCCTCGCCTCTCTTTACCCACTCCACGTCATGAAAAAAGTCTCCTCCGGCGGCGGGTTTCCCGCGTTGATGTACACCTTCCGCAAGGCCAAAGAGGCCGGCGGGCTGTGGAAGCTGTGGAAAGCCATGCGCAGCAAGAATGCCTGCAAGACGTGTGCGCTGGGCATGGGAGGCCAGTCGGGCGGCATGGTCAACGAGTCGGGGCACTTTCCCGAGGTGTGCAAGAAGTCGCTGCAAGCGATGGTCGCCGATATGCAAGGGGCCATCCAACCGCAGTTCTGGAGCACCTACGCGCTCGTGCAGATGCAGCAGTTCACGCCGCGCGAGCTCGAACATTGCGGCCGGCTCACGCAGCCGGTGGTCGTGCGTCGCGGCGAACAATACTATCGGCCGATCACCTGGGACGATGCGTACGCGCGGATCGTGCGCAAGCTCAAAGGCATCGCGCCTGACGAGACGTTTTGGTACTTCAGCGGACGCAGCTCGAACGAAGCGGGCTTTCTGCTCCAGCTCTTCGCGCGGGTCTACGGCACGAACCACGTCAACAACTGCTCTTACTATTGTCATCAGGCCAGCGGCGTCGGGTTGGGCAACGCTCTCGGCTCGGGCACGGGCACGATCACGCTCGACGATCTCGAACATGCCGATCTCGTGTTCGTGATTGGCGGCAATCCGGCGAGCAACCATCCGCGGCTGATGACGACGCTGAAAAACTTGCGTCGTCGCGGCGGCGAAGTGATCGTGATCAATCCGATTGTTGAGACCGGCATGGTGAACTTCCGCGTGCCGAGCGATCCGTGGAGTCTGCTGTTCGGCACGCCGATCGCCAGTCTGTACGTGCAACCGCACATCGGCGGCGACTTGGCTCTGCTCACGGGCATCGCGAAACGGATCGTCGAGCTCGGCGCGATCGATGCGAAGTTCCTCGACAACCATTGCGAAGGTTGGCCGCAACTCAAGGAACGTCTGGCCGCGGTCGAGTGGAGCGAGATTTTGGCCAAGTCGGGCGTCACCAAGGCCGAGATCGACGACATCGCCGCACGATACGCCAAGGCCAAGAACGTCATCTTCAGTTGGACCATGGGAATCACGCATCATATTCACGGCGTGAACAGCGTCGAGTCGATCGCCAATCTGGCGCTTCTGCGCGGCATGGTTGGTCGCAAGCACGCGGGCTTGATGCCCATCCGCGGTCACTCGAACGTGCAAGGGATTGGCTCGGTCGGTGTCACGCCGAAGCTCAAAGACGCGATCTTCGAGCGTCTGCAATCGCACTTCAACGTGCAACTGCCGACGAGCAAGGGAATGGACACGATGGCATGTATGGACTCGGCGTATCACGGCCGGTCGAAATTTGCCTTCTGCTTGGGCGGCAATCTCTGGGGCAGCAATCCCGATGCGACTTATGCTCGCGAGGCGATGGCCAAGCTCGACATGGTCGTGTATCTGAACACAACGCTCAACACGGGCCACGCGTGGGGCTTGGCCGAGGAGACGATCATACTTCCCTCGTTGGCCCGTGACGAAGAACCGCAAGCGACGACGCAAGAGTCGATGTTCTCGTTCGTGCGTTACAGCGACGGCGGTCCGCGGCGGCACGAAGGACCCAAGAGCGAAATCGAGGTGATTGCCCATCTCGCGCGGGCGATGCTCGGCGACTCGGGCCCGATCAACTGGCAGGAACTCGAAGACACCAAGAAGATCCGCGCGACGATTGCCCACATCGTGCCGGGCTACGAAAAGCTGGGCGAGATCGATCGCACGAAGCAGGAGTTTCAAATCGAGGGCCGGACCTTTCACGAGCCGCGGTTCCCGACCCCCTCGGGCAAGGCGAAGCTGTTCACGCACGAACTGCCCGAGCTCGAAGGGAGCGGCAATCAACTGCGGCTCATGACGATTCGCAGCGAAGGACAGTTCAACACGGTCGTCTACGAGGATTACGATCTCTACCGCGGCATCGATCGTCGCGATGTGGTGCTGATTCATCCCGACGACATTCGGCGACTCGGGTTTGAGCCCGAACAGACGATTCGCATCACGAGCGACGTGGGTGAGATGGAAGCGATCTTGCGACCGTTCGAGAAAATCCGCCCGGGCAATTGTGCGATGTACTATCCCGAGTCGAACGTGCTCGTGCCCCGACGGCTCGACCCGCACTCGAAAACGCCGGCGTTCAAGAACGTGCTTGTCGAGTTGAGCAACCCGGTGCGAATGGAAAAGAATCTGCCGCTGGCCGACGCGGCGAGTTAAAGCGTTCATCACGTAGCCGAACTCGCCAGAGTTCGGGGGACTCGTGACAAGGACGCCACCCGAACTCTGGCGAGTTCGGCTACCAGAGACGGTTTTCAATGCATCTGCGGCGATACGAATGCGGGACCTGTTATGCCGACTTGGGACGCGGATCTTTACCTGCGATTTGCTGAAGAACGAACACGCCCGTGCCGCGAGTTGGCGGCGCGGGTGATGATCGATGCGCCGCGACGCGTGATTGATCTAGGCTGCGGTCCGGGCAATAGCACGCAAGTCGTCGCCGAGCGTTGGCCCGCGGCCGAGGTGATCGGACTCGATAACTCGGCCGCGATGATCGCCGTAGCGCGCGAGGCACAGCCCGAACGAACGTGGGTGCAAGCCGATGTTGCCGAGTGGGCCACGTCTACCGACCAACCGCCGTTCGACATCGTGTTCTCGAACGCCGCGCTGCAATGGGTCGACGATCATGCGTCGTTGTTTCCCCGGTTGGTCGAGAAGCTCGTGCCGCGCGGCGCGCTTGCGGTGCAATTGCCGAGCAACTGGAACGCACCGGCCCATCAAGCGGCGCGAGACTTGGCCAGCTCGCCCGAATGGCGCGACACATTCCCCCGCGGGTCGGTGCGCGAATGGCATGTCGAAGAGCCGACGTTCTATTGCGATCTGCTCGCGGGACAGGTCAGCAAGCTCGACCTGTGGGAGACCGAGTATTTCCAAGTGATGCCGTCGGCCGAGGCGATTGTCGAGTGGTATCGCGGCACTGGTCTGCGGCCGTATCTCGATCGCTTGAGTGACGACGCTCGCCGCGAGTCGTTTCTCGCGGCGTATCTCGAGCAAATTCACCAGCGCTATCCGACGCGCCGCGATGGCAGCGTGGCGTTTCCGTTCCGGCGGTTGTTCATCGTGGCGTATCGATAGGTCGATCGCTATTTCTTGCCGGCTTGGGTGTAGTGACCACGCAGGGGACTGCCGTAGCCGGGCTTCGCTTGACCGTTCGGACCCTCGGGCCCGTAGATATCGCCAAAGCCCATCTGAATGCCGGCCGGGTTCGACTCATAGCCCTGGGCATCCTCGCGAATCCAATTCCCCTCGTAGCCGAGGAATTCGCCGCCTGTGATGCCCGCGTCGTTCCCGTTGCGATTGATCCCCGGTTGGCCTTTGCCGCCGAAGATGTTGAGCAGCCGGAAGCGATTCTCGGTGTAGAACGTCGCTCGGCCCGGTTTGCCATCGCCGCCGTAGAAAACCTGCCAAGCGATTTTGCGCTGCGGATTGACGAGCGTGATCGCACCGCCACTTTGGCCGAGAATGATCGTCCCTTGCTCGATTTGCAACACGCGCGACTCACCCTTGCCGCTGAGCCATTCGATCTCGAACACGCGCTTTGCTTGGTCGATGGGCACGAGGTTGCGACCGCCGCAAAGCACGATCGCGTAGTCGCCCGGGCCAATCGAGTAGTCCGGGGGCAACGGATGCGTGGCCGATATGTCGCCGCCCGAGCCGATCCGGTAACCCTTCAAACTCGCCGGCAGCGTGCCGAAGTTGTACAGCTCGATCCACTGCCGCGACGCGGGTTCGCCGATCGGTTGATTGAAGAACTCGGTGATCGCGATCGTGTCGGCGGCTCGGGCCGAGGTGGTGAGCGCGAAACCG
>JAEUIL010000640.1 GCA_016794255.1 Planctomycetaceae bacterium
CCACTCGCCAAATAGCCCGCTGTCACTGCTCGGCCGGACGCTGCTCATCGCCATGCTCGCGATTCGGCTCGCGCATGCCGAAGAGGTGGGCGATCGCTGGGGAACCGAGGAGCGCGAACGGGAATACTACCCGATCGTCAACATTCCTTTGCCCACAGACACGGTCATCGAGGCGGGCGCTTTCACGGTCGTTCCGCCGCAACGTGTGGCTGTCGGCACTCGACGCGGCGAGATTTACTTCATCGACGGAGTCGACGAACCCAAGCCGATTCCCAAGTTTCATCGCTTTGCCTCGGGCCTGGATGAGATCTTCGGCCTCGCGTGGCAGGACCGTGCCCTGCGCGTGACGCAGAGTTGCGAGTTGACGCGCGTCAGCGATGCCAATGGCGATGGCGAGGCCGATCGTTTCGAGACCCTTTCCGATCACTGGGGCTACGCCAACTATCACGAATACGCGTTTGGTTCACCGTTGGATGGCGAGGGAAATCAGTTCATCGCGCTCGGGCTCTCCGAGTCGTATCACTCCTACGCCCTCAATCGGGGCTTCATCATGAAGGTGGCTGCCGATGGCAAAACGACCGCGTTTGCCAGCGGCTTGCGCAGCCCCGGCGGCATCGGTTTCGACGAACATCGCGCCTTGTTCTATGTCGAAAGCCAAGGCCCGTGGAATTGTTCGTGTAGTCTCAAAGCGGTCGCACCGGGCACTTTTCACGGGCATCCGGCGAGTTTTCCGTGGTACGCATTGGCGCCCGAGTTGGGTCCCACGCCGCCCATGCCTCAGTCGGGAACGCGCGCCATCACCGAACGTAAACGAGTTCCGCAACTGACGCCCTACGCTGTCATCTTTCCGTATATCCGCATGGGCCGTTCGATCACCGCCTTTCGGGTAAACCAGACCCAGGGCAAGTTCGGGCCGTTCGAGAATCAGTTGTTTCTCGGCGACTACACGCTCTCGATTCTCATGCGGGCGACCACCGAACAAGTCAACGGCGTCTGGCAAGGGGCGTGCTATCCGTTTCGCGAAGGGCTCTCGACCGGCATTTTGAACGTCGAGTTCACGCCGGGTGGCAAGCTGCTCTGTGGCGGCACGAATCGAGGTTGGCCCGTGCGCGGCATCAAGCCGTTTGCGCTCGAGCGTGTCGAGTGGAACGGCAAGCTGCCGTTCGAGATCAATCGCATCACGATCACCCCCGACGGGTTCAACGTCTCGTTCACGAAACCGGTCCAACCCGCGACGGCCACCGAGCCCGCGAATTACGCCCTGACCGCCTTCACGCATCCGTATCATGGCGCGTACGGCGGGCCAGAAATCGACTCGCATGCGACACCGGTGCAAACGGCGTCGGTCGCGGCGGACGGGCTCTCGGTGCAGATCAAGCTCGCCAAGCTCGAACCGGGCTACGTCTATGCGTTTGACTTGGCCGCGCTGCGATCGCGTGACCAAGAAGAGCTGCTGCATCGCCACGCCTATTACACCGTGAACGAGATTCCCCGTCGGTAACGAGTGGCAACGGGCGACGCCCGACGCGCCTGCCGCTGATTTCGCGACTCATTGTGGGTACACTGGCGGCACTCACTCCGTTGATCGATTCCTTTCGCGAGCCTGCCCGCATGTCACGCCTCACTCGTCGTCAGTCGCTTGAACTCGTCGGACTGTCCGCCGCCGCGATGGCCTTGCGGCCGCATGTCACTCACGCCGCAGGTGATGAACCGCTCTATCGCGCCAAGCATGGCAAGATTCGGCAGTCGGTTGTCCCTTGGTGCTTCAAGCCGATGCCCGTGCCCGAGCTGATCGGTCATGCGGCGAAGCTGGGGCTCGAATCGGTCGAGTTGGTCGACCCCAAGCTGTGGCCCGAGATCAAAGCGGCCGGCATGACCGTCGCCATCTCGGGCAGTCACGGCTTTGCCAAGGGCTTCGCGCATGTCGAAGAACATGACGAATGCGTGAAAGTGCTGCGCGACCGGATCGATCAGTCGGCCGCCTTCGGCTGTCCGAGCGTGATCACGTTCTCAGGCTTCCGCCGTGGTCTCACGACCGACGACGCCACGAAGAATATGATCGCCGGGCTGAAAAAGATTGTCGGTTACGCCGAACAGAAGCGGGTCACGCTTTGCCTCGAGATGCTCAACTCGCGCGTGGCCGTCGAGATGAAGGGACATCCCAACTACTTTTGCGATGACATCGATCACTCGGTCGAGATTTGCCGGCAGATCGGCTCGCCGTGGCTCAAAGTGCTGTTCGACATTTACCACGTGCAGATCATGCACGGAGACGTGATCGTACGCTTGCAGCAGCATAAAGATTGGATCGGCCACTACCACACCGCCGGCGTGCCGGGTCGCAACGAGATCGACGAGCAGCAAGAGCTCAACTACGCGCCGATCATGCGCGCGATTGCCGCCACCGGCTACCGCGGGTTCGTTGGCCAAGAGTTCATTCCCACCCGCGAACCGGTCGGTGCCTTGGCCCAAGCCATCAAGATTTGCGACATCGCGTAGTCACAACAATCGACACGCCTGCAAACGTGTGCCATGCCCACGTCTTCGTGGGCATGCTTCCTTTGAAGACGCCGCGGCCGCGCGGACGTGGCCAGGTCAAACACTTGTCCACGAACAACATCATTACCGGATCGCGGGCAGCAGCTCACGCACCTTGCCCATGATCCGGTCCTCGACGTCGATCGTGAAATCGTTCGCAGCTTCGTAGCCCCCTTCGACAGCCACACGTCGGCTGGGCACATAGCCCGAGTAGTCGTTCGAGTATGCTGCGACCCACACCAGCGGGGCGCGAATCTCTTGCTTGATGCGCAACGAGTAATCGACGGTCGTCTCGCTACCCAAGGCCGCGAGCGTGAGTTGATTGCCGAGTTGCACCAACTGCACCGGATACTGATGGCTGGGCTTGTCGGCGTTGCGTGTTAATTCGACATCGCCGATCGTGGCCCGAATGGCGGGCTCGACCGGTCGCCCACCGGCGTTCAGACCGGCAATCACTGATAGAGCCAGCGTGTGACCGTGATGCTTGGCCAATTCGAGCGGCAAGATCCCCGGCACTTCGCTGTGCCGCGGGTACGGGTTCTGATCGCCGCTGCAACCGTTGACGAACATCGCGGTCGCGCCAGGATACAACTGCTGCAAACGCTCTTGGGCGAAGCCCGCGTAGTCGCCGTTGAACAGGTACTTCGGCTCATCGGGCGGCGAGGTTACCGAGGCGAGCGTGGTGTTGTGACACGCGTAACCAAACACCAGCACCTCGGGCGTCTTCGCTTCGCGATACACGGCCAACACGGGAACCTCGTGATCGACCGGACCGTCGAACGTCGGCGCTCGGTTTGCCAACGGGTCCTCGGGACTGAGCGCATAGTTGCGCCGTCGGTTCATCGCAAAGCCGCAACGTCCCTTGGCATACGCCAGTCGCGCGGGCTGCCTGCTCTCGAGTGCCTTGCCGACGAGCGTGACCATCGTTTGCTCGATTCGGGCTTGATACGCGATCGCCTCGGCTTCGCGACCCGCGCGCGGGCGGTATTCCGGGCCGCAATGCGTGTGTGAGGCGTTCAACAACAATCGCTCGGGCGGCAAACCGAACTTTTCTTGGCACTCCTTCGCCACCTTATCGCGCACCTCACGACGCACGCCGATCAGGTCCAGCGTGACGACGGCGAACTTCGTGCCCGCGGCATCTTCGAGCGCGAGCGCCTTGGCAAACAGCGGTTGAGCGACGCCTTCGGACGGCTTTTTGCGTCCCGCGTAGCCAGCCATCCACATATGATCGGTGGGCGTGATCTCGGCGCTCGCCACGCCCGCCTTCCAATCCAGCGGCGGTGTCTTGGCCGGCGATTGCGCCCAGGTGCTGCTCGCCAGTCCCAGGCAAATCACGCACACGAGTAGCATCGTCCGTCGTCGGTAGTTCATCGTCGCACCTCAAAGAAATATGACTTATGGAGTCGGAGAGTTTTTATTGAGCCAATCGTTGAATCTCGGCCAGCGTCAACGCGCGGTCGTACAGCCGCACGTCGGCCATGCGACCGCAAAAGGTGTCGTTCATGCCGCGACCGATGTAGAGCGGCGCGTCGACGTCGAGATCGTAGTCGCTACTCGCGAACGAGGCGGAGTTCGCCACCTGCTGGCCATTGACGAACAGCTGCAATTGTCCGCCGCGCCGCGTGGCCACGATATGCTGCCAACCCGTGGGAAACGTCCGCTCCCAGGCGACGCTGCGTCCCGCCTCGAAGGCGTGAATCCGGCCCGAGGGGAGCGTGCTGCAAAACAGCAGCCCGTCGTGCTCGGCCATCGTCCAGGCACGGCGATACTTCACATCGGGGGTCGCGTCCAATTGCGTGAGCAACCGCCACTGCGCTGCGCCGTCGTAGTCGTAAACTTGGGCCAAGGGGAGTGTCCCCGCGAGCAAGCGGCCGTTGTGAACCAACATCCCCATGACTTCGAGCTCTTCGCCCAATCGACCGCAATCGGTCCAACGATCGACATCCTCGAAGCGATAGACGCGGCCACTCGGCCAAGTGCCGACATGCAATCGCCATTGATACACGGCGAATGCATAGGTTTGCGTGTTGTCGCCGAGCGCACCGCAGTCGGTCCAGCGCTCGCCGTCAAAGCGGTAGACCCGACCGCCATCGTAGCTCGACGCGTACAAGTAACCGTCGAACACGCAGAGCGCCTCGACCCGTTTCTCGTCCGGCACACCGCAGTCGGTCCAGGTCTGGTCTTGTTCATAGCGAAAGAAACCGGCGGGCTTGTACAGCGACGAAGCATACAGCCGGCCGCGATACTCGATCAGCCCGCCCACGGCCTCGGCCCCGGGCAACTGTCCGCAGTTGGTCCAACGTTGCGAACCCTCATAGCGAAACAACTTGCCGCCTAGCGTCAGGTTTTCGGACTCCGACAAGGCCGAGCCCGCGACGCGATACTTGCCGGTGCCGGCGTACAGTCGTCCGTTATGCACGGCGAGCGCGGTCACAGCGTTGGACCCTTCGGGAGCACCGGTGTCGAGCCAACGCTGACCTCCGGCATAGCGATACACCCGGCCACGCTGGTCACGTCCCGGCTCACAGGTCCCCGCGTACAGCGCACCTTCGTGGACTGCCAAGCCAAACGCCAACAGTGCCTCGCCCGGCCGACCGCAGTCGATCCATGGTTGCGAGCGGTTCTGATCAATGCCGAATTGCAAGTGCCGCACGTTCGCTTGATTGAAGGTCACGCCCGCATTCGTCTTCAGCGAAAGTTGCCACCCGCGCCGCGAGTGCGGATCGAACTGACTCAGCAAATCGCCGGGCAGATCGTCGAGCTTCTCGGGCGAGTTGATCCACAGCGCCACGCTGAAGTCGCGCTGACCGAGTCGCGGGGCGAGCTTTGCAGGCACCTCAAGATGTGCGGAACGGCCGGTGAATTGAGCCACATCTTGTTTGCCACTCGGCAGCGAGTCGGCGACAAACGTGTTTTGCACGACCGTGGCGTGACGTGCGTGCGGCGAGCTGTCGTGCCCGTCGCGCTTGAGTTGCCAATGACCAAGCAAGCCACGCTCGAGTTCGACCGGCTCGTTACCCTGGCCGGCCAAATGCTGGTCCAGAAACGCGAGCATCGCCTGGCGCTGAGCTGCGGGGAACGTGTGGCCCGCATCGGGATACTCGGCGTGCAGCTTCGCCTCGGCGTGGTAAATGTCGCGGTAGATCGGCAAGGCCGCGGCGAGGCAATCGCGCACGCCGGAGACTTCGAAGTCGGGCTCGTCGTGCAGCGGCGCATTGACGAACACCGCCCGGGGCGCGAGTGCGGCCAGCAATTCGGTGAAATCGAACGGGATCTGCCGCGGGTCGTCGCCGTAGATCGTCTTGATCCGCGGCATGTAGTAACGTGAACTCCAAGCCGCGACGTTGCCGTGATTGTGTTTCGCAAACACGCCAAAGCCACAGCTCGACACGACAGCCCGCACACGCTCGTCGCACGCCGCCAGAAACAGTGCGTTGTGTCCGCCGAGCGAGTGCCCCACCACGCCAATCCGCGTGGGATCGACCTCGGGCCGAGCGGCGAGCAGATCGACACCGCGGCGATGATTGACGACGCCTTTCAACGTGGCACTGGCATAGCCGAGCGAATACGGATCCGTCTTGTACTCACGGGTGTGCAGCAGCGGATAATCGAGCAACAGGCACACATAGCCGCGGACTGCCAACTCGTGGGCATACGCCATATCGGCGTTGGGACCCAAGCCCGCCGGAGCATCTTTTCCCTGCGGAGAACTGCCGGGCAAGCAGATCATCGCGGGCCGTTTGCTCGTCGAGCCCGGCGTCGCATGCGGCAGCAGCAGATACCCCACGGCCCGATCGCCGGGCTCGGCCAGATACGTGACCAACTGCCGCGTGTAGTGCCGCAGTGGCTCGCTATGCACGACTTGCACATCGAGCGGCTTGTCGCACTTGGGCGGCAGCGCTCCCATGACGCGTTGCAAATTGCCAATCGTGTGCCGCGCGCGGACTTGCCACTGCTCGACCGTCTGCACCGGCTGCAATTCGCCGTTCGTGTCGTAATACTGCCGCAGATTCGTTTTGTCGGCATAGATCGGTGTCTCGGCGGCGATCCGGTCGTCGGCCAAGAACCGGGCGACGATCTGCTCCGGCGAGCTGCGGTCGATCTCGGCTCGGTCGAGTAAATGCAGATGCTGCGCTCGCACGAGTTGCCGCACCAGTTCATCGCGCGGGTATTTCACGCCGGGCTCGCTCACTGCCGGGTGCATCACCAAGCAATCCCACTCTTGCTGACCAAAGCTGAGCGACCAGTTCATGATCCACGAGTACGAGCGGACAAACGATTCGTCCGTCAGAGCGTCGGCCGTGCGTGGAACGGCGATCAGAACCAAGTCGGGCTTCTGGGCACGAACGAGTGTCTTGGCCGACTGCTCGAGCTGTGCCAAGGATAGCCCCGTCGTGGGCCACGGTGTGATTTCGAGCTTGGCGTTTGGAAAGTGAGTTTGCAGCGCTGCGGTGAGCGACGTGTCGAGCGGCGGCATCGCGAGGACTTTGATCGGCTTGCCCGCGCGGAGCAGCGACCAGGTCTTGCTCAAGATCGGCGTCGGGGGCGCGACTTGGGCCAGCGACACGCGTTGTCCCGTGATCGTGTGACAAAGCTCCTCGGCCATTCCCTGATGGCCCGCGGCGTTCGGATGAATCTCGTCGCTCATCGTCAACCGCCACGCCCAGGGATCGCGCTTCGCAAACGCCTCGCCGATCGCGAATTGATCGCACACGGCCGAGCCGGTTTCGCGCCCGATGGCGTGGATCGCCGCACAGTACTCGCGGATTTTCACGATGGGTCGGCTGCCGGTGTCGACGACCATGTTGGGCGTGCAGAGCACGACCGCTGCTTGCGCCGCACGACAACGCTCGACCAGCCGACGCAAGTTCTGCTCGAAGGTCGCGAGCGGATGACGCACCACGTCGTTGAGTCCGAAGCTGATCGTCACCAGATCGGGTCGCTGCGACAGCACATCGCGATCGAGACGGTCGAGCCCGTTCTGGGTGCTATTGCCGCTGATGCCCGCGTTGACGACGGTCGTCATGCCGCCGGGATACAAACGTTCGAGCGCGATGCCGAGAAATTCGGGATACGCGCGTCGCCCACCGGTGTGATAGTACACGCCGGTCACACTGTCGCCGAGACACACGATCTTCGTCGGCTTGCTTCCCAACTCGGGCAGCAGCGGCGCGGACTCGACCACGCCGACCGACCAACTCACCACGAGTCCCACGAGAATCGCGAGCCACAACCGCCGGGTCGAAACGTGCATCAAATTGCCCTCGCAACAGGGGAGACGATCGTCTACTGCGCCGACTTGAGTTCCTTGAGCATCGCCAGCAACGCGTCGGTGATGATCACGGACGTATCTTCCTGCACGTTGTTCGTGCCCAGCCACGTCTCATAACCACCGAGCCGATGTTGAGCCGGCGTGGGCAGGTATCCATAGCGACCATTGGCCAAGCCGATGACCATCGTCTGCGGAAAGGGACTGCGATCCTTGAGCTCCAGGCCGATCTCGGCGAACGTCTCGAACGGAATGCCGCACACGGCCAGATCGCCGATCCGCGCGGCCTGCACTTTGACGACGACGGTTTTCTCGGCACGCTCGGCGGCCCGCACGACACTGCCGGCGTAGTTCTGAGCCAGTCGCGGCAATTGGGCAATGGCCGCGGGGTCCTTGATGGCCAGCACCCGCTTGGCTTCGGCCAGTTGCTCGTCGGTCGGACGACGATAGCGCAGCTCGATCTCGCGCTCGATCATCCCCAACGGCACGTCACCGCGATGCTGCTCCATCTTGCGCTGAGCGAACCACGCCGTGTCGGCCGCTTTCTGCGCCACGATGCGAATCTGTTCAAAGGGCTCACGCGGTGGCCGAGTTGTGGTGAACGGAATGTTGTTGATATCGCCTGAGGTGCCGTTTGACATCATGGCGACGAACCCGGCCGAGGCGCGAAGCCGCGACGGCATGACCCGGGCGAACTCGCCAAAGTAATCGGCCGACATTTCCCCGGCCGGAGCACCGCCCACGTAATGCAGCGAGTAGTTCGCAAACAACGCGAGCGGCTGACGACGCTTGTCCTGTACCGAGATCACGGTGATGTCGGGATCGGTGGGGCCGGCGGGTCGGTCGAGCACCGCGGGATCGGTGCCGGGGTTCATCTTGACGATGTCGAGCTGACCAAACGGATTCAGGGGCATCTTGCCGGGCTTCAAATACCAGCGGCGATTGAAGACTTCGTCGGGCAATGGATGCGCCGCCGCGCCGACGAGCGCGGGCTGCAGCGCCGCATGAGCTTTCACAATCGACTCGGCGATCCCCGCGACGAGCAGTTTGCGGTACGCGACGGCCGGGGCGGGACCGTCGATCGTGTTCGACGCCGGACCCGAGTGCGTGTGTGTCGAACAGATCAGCATGCGCTTCACGGCCAAGCCGGTCTTCTCGGCCGCGATGGCTTTGGCTTCGGCATGCACTTCCGGCGCGACGCCGAGATTATCGACCACGACGAGCGCGAACGAAGTTTGTTCATTCGCAAAGACCACAGCCCGAGCAAAGAAGGGATCGTGCGCCTTCTCGGCCATGTTCGCGCTGAAGCCGCCCGGCATGTTCAACGGAAACTGTTGAGGCGTGATATCGACGGCCGCAGCGCCGGCACGCAGAGTGAGTTCAGCAGCGGACGCGGACCACGGCAACAGCGCGAGTGCCACGAGGCACGGCAGTAACGAGCGAAACATGACAGGTTCCTGAGGCGGGAGCGGCGGCGAGCCGCGAGTAGTTGGCAGGCCATTATCATGCGGCACGCGAGAGCGCGAAGCAACCCAGGATTTTGAGTAGGGTGGGTCGAGCGCAGCAAGGCCCACGCGGGGAATGACGAATGTCGAAGTTCAAATGTCGAAGGAATGACGAATGACTAGTGTCGAATGCTCTTCGTCATTCAGCCTTTGGGCTTCTTTCGGCATTTAGATTTCGACATTCGACATTCCCTCACGCGTTCTCACTTCGCCCCGAAGAACCTCCGGTCCATCTCGGCTCTCCCCTGCTGGGCGTAGATCGCCACGAGCTCGACGTACATTTGCCAGGGCGTGATCTGTCCGCGATCGATGCGTTGCAGCAAGTCGGCGTGACGGGTGAGATATTTCTGCACCTTGGCCAGTTCCTGCGACGCGACACCTTCACGACGCAAGTCTGCCAGGGGTGGACCACGCAGCGCCTCGGAGGCGGCGAAGAACTCGCCACTCGCGGCGTAGGCAATCTCGTCGAGCGTGTCGATCACGGCGGCTGCTTTGGCTGCGGAGACCAAGTCTTGCGTTGCACTCACGTCGACCACTTGCGATAGCGCCTGCGCCAAGAGCGGATTGCCGCGCGAAGCCTCGGCCAGCTTGATGCGCAAATCGTTGTACCCCTCGGCCTTCATCCCCAACGTCTTGTCGCGCATGCCGAACGCAAAGTGATCGAAGATCTGCTCCTCGACATCGCGACGCGGATCGTACATCGGCTCGCGGCGGCCGACGATCGAGAGTTGCGAGGAGAACAGCGCTCCGGTCGGTGAAATGAAATCATCGCCGATCGAAAGACCCAACCCGGCAAGGTTTTTTAGCGTCTGCGCGCTCGACGGGAACTCGGCGACGGGGAAGAACGCCTCCCGCGGCCGATCACTCTGCAACGCACACAGCAGCAACAGCCCGGCACAGTACGTCTTGATCTTCCTGCCTGCGAGCGGCTGCCCTTTTAGTTCGGTCACTCGGGCCGTGCGGAAGTTGAGATCGAACTCGATCTCGTTGTCGATCATACTGCGCGCCGCGTCGCTCATGGCTTGCGCCACCTTGTCGTCGCTGTGTCGCAGGAAGACATAGTTCAAGGTGCGGAGCAGGTACGTATCGACGTTCGTGGCGGGCATTTTCTGGCCGCGCTCGGGCATGTCGACCAACACGAGCCGCCGGATGCCGTCGCTGCCGGTCTCGGCCGTGACCACGCCGACATGCGTGAACAGCCCCGGTGTGAGATCGGTGAACATGTTGAATGGCGACGGATTACGCATCAGCAGCCAGTCGCCCGGCCGCACCTCGAATGAACCGACTCGCAGCACATCCTCGGTGAGTCCCTTGTCGGCGAGCGGCGCGAGCCACGCAGCGAGTTGCTCGTGTTGTGGGCGTTGTTCGGCGGTGAGTTGAGCGGCGTCGAGTTGCTTGAGCCGCGCGAGTAGCGACTTGGCCGTGATCGCCGGTTGCGGCAACTCGGCAGGCGTGCCCGGTCGCACTTCCTGCGACAGGCCGATCTTTCGCAGCGATTCGGCCGCTGTCAGCACGAGCGTCGGCGAGCGATCGGGCGATTTGAGAAACTCAGCGATCCGTTCCCCCAACGAGGCTTGGCCCGAAGCGGCGATCAACTCCAGCACACGTTGCTGCAATCGTTCGCGGCGCGGTTTCTCATCGCCGAACAGAATCGGCGTCTCGAACAGTAGCGGTACCACGGCAAACGCGCCGATCGTGCTGCGATACTCGATCAGCGTATCGACCAGCTGCAACCGCTCGCGATCATTCGTGGCGTGCATCTGGGCCACGACCGGCAAGGTGTCCGAGAGATGAAAACGCAACCGCCCGCTGAGGTCGATCATCGCGGCGGTCGTCGCCAAGAACGCGCGTAGCTCGGCTCGGTGAGTCGGTTGAGTGGCGCGGGCGGCGAATTGAGTGCGCAGCGCGAGCGTCTGATCGAGCTGGGTGTCGATGCGGCGTTTAACGTCGAGCAACCGCCGAGCTCGGGTCAGCGCGGTGTCGAACGGCAGCGGATTGCCCACATCGCCGACGGTGGCCGCCCATTGGTCGACGGCCTTGGCCGCCTCGCGGACTTCGTCGACGCGCGCGGGGGTGCACTGCTCGGCGTTCTGCGGGAGCCGTCGTTCGAGCAGTTTGGTCCAGGTCTCGAAATGCTCGGATTCCTGGGCAACGGCGACGTGGGCCAGCAATCCGACCAACGCCCAGGCGGCGATCCCCAGCGACGAACTCAGCAACCTGCGAATCACGAGCGGCGAACTCCCGAGCGGGCGATACGATAAACGACTGTACCTCCTATAATCACCCGACAGGGGCGTTTCTACGTCGGGCGACAATTTGCCGCTGGATTTTCTTGCCAAATGCGCTGACCGACGGTACGGAAAACGGATTCGCTGTGCACGTGGCGTTCGCTTCATTGAATCGCGAGGGCTCAACGACTAGGATGAATCGTCTCGCCCCGCTCACGCCTCTCATCGAGTATTGCCCGTGTTTTGCCTGCGTCGCTTGGTCGTCGCTGGTGGTTTGGCCGTGCTCACGGTCTGGGCCGGGGTTATGCCGTGCGCAGCGGTCGAACCGGCTGTGAAGACTGTCGAGCCGATGAAGCTCGAACCGGCCGCGACAATCGTCGATCGGGCCGAGCTTGCCAAGCAGGTCAAAATCTATCGCGACGAATGGGGGCGGCCGCACATCGATGGTACCGACGACGCCGCAGTCGCGTTCGGCTTTGCATATGCCCAGGCCGAGGATTACTTCTGGCAGGTCGAGGATGTGTACATCTTGGCCCTGGGACGCTATGCCGAGGCGCATGGGCCGCGGGGCGTGAATTCGGACCTGCTCAATCGGGCCTTCGAGATCACCCGCCGCTCGCAAGCCGACTTTGGTCGCCTCGAGCCGAAGCTGCAACGGATCGCCGCGGCGTTTGTCGCCGGGTTGAACCACTATCTGGCCACGCATCCCGACGTGAAGCCTCGAGTCATCACGCACTTCGAGCCGTGGCACATGCTGGCCATGGCGCGACACGTCACGCTCGAAATGACCTTTCGGCATTCGAGTCTGTGCGAGACGCATTTGCCCCGGGCATTGCCGAACATTGCGCGAGCCCTCGGTTCCAATGCCTGGGCCCTGGCACCGTCGCGCACTGCCTCGGGTCACGCGATGCTGATGGTGAACCCACACCAGCCGTGGTTCGGCTTCGGGCAGCTGTATGAGGCCCATCTGCGGAGCGGCGAGGGGTGGAATTTCTCGGGCGCGAGTTTTTATGGTTCACCGCTGCCGATGATGGGGCACAACGAGCATCTCGGTTGGGCGTTTACCGTGAACGAGCCCGATGTCGCCGACGTCTGGCGCGTGACGTTCGACGACACGACCAACCCGCTCAATTATCGCTACGGCGACGGTTATCGCACGGCGACCGAGTGGAACGACGAACTCCAGGTGCGCACGGTCGAAGGAATCGAAACGCGGACGTATACTTTCCGCAAGACGCATCATGGGCCGATCGTGTCGGTCGATCAGGACAACAAACAGCAGCGCCTCGCGGTGCGGATCGCCAAGCTGTACGACATTCTGTTGCTGCGGCAGATCGTCGAACTCGTCCGGGCCCGCAACCTGACCGAGTTCAAGGCCGGCATGGGCCTGCTCAATTACCCGATCATGAATGCCGTCTACGCCGATACGCACGGCGAAATTTACTATCTGTACAACGGCATTGTGCCGCGGCGCGATCCGCAGTTCGATTGGACCAAGCCGCTCGACGGGGCCGACCCGCGCACCGAGTGGCAAGGTTATCACACGTTCGCCGAACTGCCGCAGATCACCAATCCGCGGAGCGGTTATCTGCAAAGCTGCAACTCGACGCCGTTCACCACCACGGCAGACGACAATCCTGATCCATCGCGCCACCCGAACTATATGGTGCAGGACCGCGACGACGACAAGCGGCGCGCGAAAATGTCGCGTCGGTTGTTGGGCGGCATGCACAAGGCGACGTTCGAACAACTCGAACAAGCGGCGTTCGACACGACGGTCTATTGGGCGATCGACGAGTTGCCCCGCTATGCCGAACGATTCAAGAAGCTGCAAGCCGAAGAACCGAAGTTGGCCGAACGCGTGAAACCGTATCTGGACCATCTCTTGGCTTGGGACGGTCGCATCTCGGCCGAGTCGACCGCGGCGACGTTGTGCGAGGCATGGTACGAAGAGCTCTACGGGCTCGACTATCCCGGCGAGAAGATGCACGAGCAATACGCCAGTGACACGAACCAACAGTTTCGCGCGTTGTCGGTCGCGGCGAACGAGCTCACGCAGATGCACGGAGATTGGCGGGTGCCGTACGGTTGGGTGCACCGCATTCAGCGTCACCGCGAGGTCAGCGAACTGCTGTGGGTACCGTTCACCGATCACTCGCCCAGTCTGCCGTCACTCGGCGGTCATGGTCCGATGGGCGTGATCTTCACGCAGTACTACACGCCGAGCATTTACATCCCGCTCGTGCGTACCGCCCGCAAACGCTATGGCGTGCTGGGAGTCACGTACTTGGCCGTGTATGAGTTTGGTCCGAAAGTGCGTGGTTCGAGCGTGATGCAGTTCGGCGCGAGTGGCGATCGCGAGTCGCCCCATTATTTCGACCAGGCCGAGTTAGTTTCACAACGTCGGTTGAAGCCCGAGTATTTCGAGTGGGCCGACGTGTTATCGCACGCGCGGAGTGCGTATCACCCGGGCGAAAAGCCGCTGCCGCCCAAGCCGGTTGCGATGCCGTGAACAGATCGCGTCGCGTAGAGTATCGATCACGCTCCGCGTGATCTTGAAGGAGGGCAGAACCCACCATCTTGCAAAAGTCTGCCGGACGTTGCGAATGGAGCACCCGCCCTGATCACACTTAGCATGTTGGCTACATTCTCACTTCGCAAACGACGCGATCGCGCCCGACTCGTCGTCGTGAATGTCGAACAGCTTGTTCAACCGCGTGATCTGGAACACCTCGAAGATCTCGGGCCGAATGTTGCTCAGCTTGAGCATGCCGGCCCGGGCCTTGATCTTCTTGTCGAGCGTGATGAGCTTGCCGAGGGCGCCGCTGGAGAGAAAGTCCACGGTCGAGAAATTCAGCAGCACCTTGTCGGCGTGCTGTTCGTCGACCAATTGAAACAACTCCTGGCCCATTTCTTGGATGTTGGCTTCGTCGAGAATCTTGCGATCGACAAAGCGAACCACAGTCACGTCTCCCACGGGAGTGACTTGCAAACGGCGATGGACGGCCATGACTCTTCTCCGTGGGAAAACTCAGCGACACAGAACTCTCGACCCCGCTAGGCTTGCACCGCCCCGGGACGATCACGATTAACTTCAAGCCAGCCAATGATTTATAGCGATAAACGCGACGCAAGAGGGCGACCAGCTCGAATTCGCCAGCTTTCCCAATCGTCCCGTTTAATGCGAACCATCAAAGCGAATATTATTATGCGGGTGTTTCGCGACGGTTGTCAAGAATGCGACCCACCCGTTGGTTGAAATCTGTTTCCGCTCGACAAGCACCGCCGGCCGCTGAGGCATAGGGAAACGTTGCCGCGCTAGGCATAATGGGAGCCGTGTGGCAGACGCATCCTCCGAGTTCCGCAATCATGGCCAAGTCGAAACGTGGCTCGAATCCGTTCTACGCCATCGTGGTCTTTCTGGGGATCGCGTTCTCGGTTACGGCTTGCGCCTATGGCGTGATGGCGTTTCGCGCGTTGCGGGGTCGTGACGACGCAGGCGTCAAATCAGCGCTGCTCGAGTTTCTCGATCAGCATGGCGAGAAGCTACTGATCGCCGAGGTGCTGCTGCTCGGCCTCGCCACATTCGGCGCGATCAAGACCGACAATTACTGGCAGTCGCGCGCTTCCGAACCAGATCAGAGCTGACCGATCACCTCGCCTGCATCGCTTGAGTTAACTCCTCCGCCACGCTCGTTGAAGTTGCCCCTGGGGCAGATGCCGATGTCGAAATCTCACGCCGCCGCCCAACTCGCCACCCTCCGCGAGCAAATTCGTTATCACGATCGCAAGTACTATGTCGAAGCGTCGCCCGAGATCAGCGACCTCGATTACGATCGCTTGCTGACGCAGCTCAAAGAGTTGGAAGCCGCGCATCCCGAATTGATCACGCCCGACAGCCCCACGCAGCGCGTCGGTGACGAACCGGTCGAAGGGCTCACGCAGGTTGAGCATCGCGTCGCCATGTTGTCGATCGACAACACGTACAATCTCGACGAGCTGCGCGAGTTCGGTGCCCGCGTGACGAAACAGTTGCCCGGCGAACCGGTCGAATGGGTCGTCGAGTTGAAGATCGATGGCGTGGCGGTCTCGATCACCTATGAGCACGGCCGCTTGGTGCGCGGCGTGACCCGTGGCAATGGCCGAGTCGGCGACGACATCACGCACAACATTCGCACCGTGGTCGACGTGCCGCTGCATTTAACCGGCGACGATGTGCCGGCCGTGCTCGAAGTGCGGGGCGAAGTGTACATGAAGAACACGGATCTCGTGCGGCTCAACGAGCAACAAGCGGCCGCGGGCGAGGCGCTGTACGCGAACACACGCAATGTCACCGCGGGCAGCATTCGTTTGCTCGATCCGCGCCTCTGTGCCGAGCGCCGCCTGCGGTTCTTTTGTCATGGCGTGGGCTATGTCGACGGGCTCAAGAGTCAGACGCACATCGACTTTCTCCACGAAGTCGCCCGTTACGGCCTGCCCCCCACGCCGCTCGTCGAGTCGTTTCGCGATTTCGACGCCGCCCTGGTGCACTGCGAGGATCTGATCGAGCGTCTGCACGAACTCGATTTTGAAATCGATGGCCTGGTGTTGAAGGTGAATCGCTTTGAACAACGCGAACGGCTCGGAGCCACGAGCAAAGCGCCGCGCTGGATCGTGGCGTACAAGTTTGAGAAATACGAAGCGGTCACGCGGTTGAACGAGATTCGCGTGCAGATCGGCAAGACCGGCGCGATCACGCCCGTGGCTGAGCTCGAGCCAGTCGAACTTGCCGGAACGACCGTGAGTCGCGCCAGTTTGCACAACGCCGACGAGATTCAACGCAAGGACATTCGCGTCGGCGATTGGGTTGTGGTCGAAAAGGCGGGCAAGATCATCCCGCACATCGTGCGTGTCGAGAAGCATCGTCGCACCGCGGAGCTCGCCGAGTTTCAGTTTCCGACCGTGTGTCCCGACTGTCACACGCGCTTGGTCAAGGACGAAGGGGGCGTCTACATTCGCTGCCCCAATCCGCAATGCCCGTCGGCTTGGAAAGAACGGCTCCGCTACTTTGCCAGTCGCAACGCGATGGATATCGAAGGGCTCGGCGACAAGCTCGTCGAGCAACTCGTGAGCGACGGTCTGGTGCAGACCTACGGCGATCTGTATCGACTGTCGACCGATCGACTCGTGCAGCTCGAACGGATGGGGAAGAAGTCGGCCGAGGGTCTGCTCGCAGGCGTCGAGGCGAGCAAAGATCGCGGCTTGGCCCGGCTGCTCAACGCGCTGGCGATTCGGCACGTCGGCGCTCGCGTTGCCACGGTGTTGGCCGAGAACTTTGGCAGCATGTCGGCCCTCGCCGCGGCCAGCGAAGAGCAACTGAGCGAAGTGAACGAAGTGGGGCCCGTCATTGCCAAGAGTGTGTTCGAGTTCTTGCACAGCGATTTTGGCCAGCACGTGATTCACGATCTGGCCGAGGTCGGCGTGAAACAAGAGGCGTTGCGAACGGTGGCTCGCGCCGAGGCCGGTCCTCTGACGGGCAAGACGCTCGTGGTCACCGGCACGCTCGCACGTTACAAGCGCGACGAGATCGAAGAACTGATCCAGCAGTTGGGCGGTCGTGCCTCGTCGAGCGTGTCGAAGAAGACCGATTACGTGGTCGCCGGAGCCGACGCAGGGAGCAAACTGGCGAAGGCTCAGCAACTCGGCGTGAAAGTGTTGAGCGAAGACGAGTTCGATCAGTTGATCGGCAAGTCGTGATTGAAACGCGGATTGAAACAGGTGGCCCGTGACCGGCTCGTCAACGTTGCTTGATCGCATCGCTGCTGCGTGGCCCGTGTCGGTCTGGAGCGACGTGCCGGTGCTAATCGCCGTGTCGGGCGGCAGTGATAGTGTCGCGCTGCTCCGCGCCTTGCATCAACTCGCTCCGCCGGGGCACACGCGTCTGTTCGTGGCCCATTTCAATCATCAGTTGCGCGACGGCGAATCAGACGCCGACGAACGTTGGGTCGCCGATTTGGCACGCTCCTTGAAGCTCGAATGCCACGTCGGTCGCGGCGCGGTCCACGCTCAAGCGGCGCTCGACGGCGACGGCATCGAAGCCGCCGCGCGGTCGCAACGGTACGCGTTTCTGACCGACACCGCCGCGGCGCTCGGCGCTCGTTACGTAGTCACCGCTCACACGGCCGACGACCAGGCCGAGACCATTCTGCACCGGATCGTGCGCGGCACGGGACTCGTCGGTCTGGCCGGCATCCGCCGTGTGCGACCGCTCAACGAGGCCTGTTCGCTCGTGCGGCCGTTGCTCGCGTTTCGTCGCCAGGAACTACGGGGGTGGCTCGCCGAGTTGGGCCAAGATTATCGCGACGACGGCTCGAATCTCGACCGTACTTACACCCGCAACCGACTGCGTCACGATCTGCTGCCACAGTTGGCTCGGGACTACAATCCGCAGGTGATCGAAGCTCTGCTGCGACTCGGCGATCTGGCCGGCGATGCCCAGGAGTTGATTGATGCCGATGTCGAACGGTTCTTGCACGGGCATATCTTGCAGCAGACCGCTGAGCGCGTGGTCTTGAGCGAACTCGGAACAGTGACGCCGCGTAGCGACTATTTCGTGCGTGAGTCGCTAGTCGCCCTGTGGCAGCGGCAACGCTGGTCATTGCAATCGATGACGTTCGAGCATTGGCAACGGCTCGCCGAGATCTGGCGTGGCGCGCAGCGTGACGTGAATTGCTTTCCCGGCGGCGTGATCGCGACGCGGGACGGTGATCGTCTCATGTTAACTGGGCCGAGTGCTCTGGATTCGTAGCCGAATTCACCGTGTGCCATGCCCACGTCTTCGTGGGCATGTGAGTCGGTGGGGAGACATGGCCACGCGGACGCCGGCCATGGCACAAGAAGTTGTTGCCCAAGGCCAACTCAATGAGCATGGCGGCTCAAGGCACGCGAGACGCGTGCCCAACGAGAATATTACCCAAACAACGGCAACGGACTGCCCTCGCATAAGCGATACGGCCGACCTTCGCGATCGTGAATCTCGAGGTCTGCTCGAAGTCCGAGACTGTGATAAATCGTCGCGAGCAGATCGCTCGGTGAGCAAGCATGGTCACGCGGATAGGCGGCGTGACCGTCGCTGGAACCGTACACCGTGCCACCGCGGATACCGCCACCGGCCAAGACCGCCGACTGGCACGCGCCCCAGTGATCGCGGCCGACCTTATTGTTGATGAGCGGCGTCCGGCCGAACTCGCCGTACATCGCCACGAGCGTCTCGTCGAGCAACCCACTCTGCGACAGATCGTCGAGCAGCGCGGCATAAGCTTGGTTCAACGCGGGCAGGCCGTACGGTTGCTTGAGGCTTTCGTAGCCCGTGATCCCGCCGAGCGAACCGGTCCCGCCGTGATTGTCCCAGATGTTCGCCACATTGCCGTCGGGACAAATGTAGTACCAGACCACGGTCACGAGCCGAACACCGGCCTCGACCAAACGTCGCGCCAGCAGAAACGCCTCGCCATACTCGTTGCGACCGTATTGATCGCGGTGGCGCACGGGCTCGCGTTCCAAGTCGAACGCCTGTTTCGCGTCGGGACTGGTGAGCATGCGCAGCGCTTGTTCGCGGAACGAGGTCAGACTGTTCGGCGACTTCTTCAACCGTTGATCGAGATCGCGTTGTGAAGCGTCGATTTGTTCGAGCAAGTTGAAACGCGACACGATGCGCTGACCGTCGAGACCCGCGGGCATTTCGAGACTATGCGGCGGTGGAGCTTTGACTTCGCCCGGTGCTTTGAGTTCGAGCGGATCATGCCGCGAACCGAGAAAGCCGGCGTACGTGCCCGAGTACGTCACGCCGTCGTGACCGATCGGGCAAGGGACCGTGACCGTATTGGGCAGGTCGCCCGGCGGCGAGAAGTGCGACACGATCGAGCCGACGCAAGGAAAGTCAGTCCGGCGGCGCTGACGCAGCGCACCCTGCAAGGTCGGATCAATCTTGCCGGTCAACGTGTGATACACGCTATGCACGTGATCGTTGCTCGGATGCGTCAGCGCGCGGACGATCGCCATTTTGTCCGCGTGGCGAGCGAGATCGGGCAACTGATCGCTGATCGAGATGCCCGGCACGTTCGTGTCGATCGGGTTGAACAAGCTGCGAATGCCGCTCGGGGCGTCGGGCTTGAGATCGAACATGTCTTGCTGCGGCGGACCACCCCAGAGATAAATCAGAATGCACGACTTCGCGCGACCGCCGCTCCGGGTGTTCTCGGCAGTCGCCGCTTGAGCTCGCTCGGCCGACAGCAACCCGGGCAGGCTCAGCGCTCCCCCGCCAACCGCCCCGAGGCGCATCATCACATCGCGGCGAGTCATCGCGGACGGCTGTCGAAAACGCATAGACGATCTCCAATGGGTTCCAGGAGAGTATATCGACCGTCGATTGGCCGATGCAACCGAGTTTTTCTCGTACAATGACACGGCATCGCGGTTTAATCGGCGACTGGAGCTGGATATGCGGATCGGTCAGATCGGCCTCAAGGGGCATCAAGGCGTGGTGTATCAGGGTGCGCAGGCGCTCGGTGGTTGTGAGATCGTGGCGGTCAGCGATGACGACGCAGCCGCCACAGCTCGGTTGATCGCCACTCAGCCCTTGGCCCGCCGGGCCGAGGCGTATCGCGATTGGCGGCATCTCGTCGAGCACGCGATGATGGACGTGTGCGTCGTGTGCGATACGAACGACACCCGCGCCGATCAGATCGTGGCCCTG
>JAEUIL010000678.1 GCA_016794255.1 Planctomycetaceae bacterium
CTTGCGGCTTGTCGGCGTCCTCCTCGTCGTCATCGGTCGCGCCAATCGTGGTGCTAACAATCTGGCCCGGCGTGGCAACCGGTTGGGCCGCGGCCTGGGCAGTCGCCTGACTCACAAAGCCACGCAACATTTGCAAGCTCAACAACGCGAGCCCCACCAACGCGACGGTCGACCAATGATTGCCGAGCCAATAGATCGCCTGATCGCTCATGCCAATCGATGCTGCGGCGGCCAGCGGAACGCTCGAGAAACTCGTGACGGTCACGAGCGGCACGGCCGGATCGGCTTGCAACGGTTTCGGGATCAACGGCTCGACGTGACGACGAATGCGGTCGGTCTCGGCCTTTTCAATCGCGACGAGTGCCGCTTGGTCGGGATCCTTCGGCGGTTGTCCGGCGGGCACCGGGTTTTGTTGGCGCCAGACATCAACTAAGTACTTACTCGGAATGCCGATCGAGACGGTCACCCGCTCGGGCGTCAACGCGGCAAAGTCGGTCAACGTCCGCTTCTTCGACACGAGGTTGTTCACCTCGGACATCGAGCGTTCTTCGGTCGATTCGGGCCCGGCTTGAATGTTGAGTGCAGCCGCCTGATTCGGCGCTTGAGCCGCGAGTCCGGGCCGACCGGCGTTGGCTTGGCCCGTTTGATTCGAGTTCGACGTTTCTTCGACCGTCTTGACCGCGACCGTCTGCTTCGGATCGATCTGGTCATTCTCTTCGCGGCGACGCAACTCTTTGGACAGATCCGCGTTCACGCTGACCGCCACGCCCGGGACATACGATAAGGAAGCGAGCACCTTCTCGGCCATGAGCGCCTCGTACTCACGTTTGCGCGAGATGTACGGATCGTCCATCGCAGTGCCGGGAGAGTCGGGGCCCGAGTAATCGCTGTGTACCCGACCGGTGTTGAGATCGGCCACAGTCACATCTTTCGGCGAGAGACCCGCGATCGCCCCCGCCACGAGGTGCCGGATCATGCCGACCTGATTGTTCTCAATCGGGCGACCGCCCGTCGACTTGACGCTGACGCTCGCCGTGGTCGTGCTCGATGGTCGCAGCCCGCCCCGTTTCACCGTGTCGTACAAGACCGATGCCGAGTCGATGCCGGTCATCGAGCGTATAATCATCGCCAACTCTTGTTGCTTGGCGACCTTGAGAATCTCTTCGCGATCCTTCGAGCTCACAAAAGGGCTTGTACTTGAGGTCGCCTTCGCCAAATGATCGCCAAAGTGCGACGGCAGCGCGCCGTTATCGGCAAGTGCGGCCATGTAACGTGCCTGCAAGCCCTTCGGAATCTTGATGCGGTTTCCCTCGACCGTATACGACGCGAGATTTGCTTTGCCGAAGGCTGCCTCCATCGCCGGTAGCTCGTGGCCCGAGAACGCCACGCCGCCGAGCAAGTAATCGTCGCCGCCGCTGAATGGTTGCGAGAACAAGAATCCCAAACTCACGACGATCGCGACGATCAACAACCCCGCCAGCAAGCGCGAGCCGGGCGTCATCGACTTGAACAAGTCGCTGATTTGGTTCACGGTTTGATTGATGATATCCATAAGTTGCCGTTACTTGAGGTGTCGCAAAGTGGTGTCGCTTGACCGGCGGCAAAGCCGCCCGCTTGGGTGTTTACACGCGGATGTTTTGCACTTCTTGATACGCTTGCACGAGCTTGTTACGCACTTGCAACATCATGCGAAACGCCATGTCGGCTTTCTGTACGGCAGTTAGCACCTCGGCCGGTGACGTGTCACCACCCGTGGCCAGTTGCTCGACGGCCCGGTTCGCGTCTTGCTGCAGCGTATTTACCTCGTCGATCGATTTCAGCATCACATCTTTGAACGAACCGTCGGCTGCGTCGGGTTTGTTGCTCGACGACAGGCTTTGCAAGTTCGCCGTGTTGATCGTGCTGAAATTGCTGATGGAGTTGGTCATGGGTCAATCCTCGGCTCGTGTTAGGCGAGCAATCGCAGGGTCTGCTGATTCAAATCCTTGGTCACCTCGATCACGCCCACATTCGCTTCATACGCGCGACTGGCGGTCAAGGCGTCGGTAAACTCTTCCATCATGTTCACGTTCGGATACGCGACGTAGCCCGCCCGGGGACCTTCCTTCACCGCGTCGGGATGACTCGGCTGATAACGCCACAGCGGCTCGGCTTGTGACGTTTCGACCGAACTGATCTTCACGCCCGCCGCGCCGAACGCGCCCTTTTGAGCCTCGGCGGTTTGGAACGTCACGTACTTGGCGCGATACGGCTCCAACTCGCCTTGTTCGTTGCGAGTCGTATTCAAGTTCGCGATGTTGTTCGCAATCGCCGTCAGCCGATGCCGCTGAGCGACGAGAGCACTGGTGCTGATGTCGAGGGCGGAAAGCATGGGAGTGGGGTGGTTGGTGATTAGTGGTTGGTGGCTAGGTCAGGGTGAGTAAGTGAGTAGATGAGAAAGTAAACACCTACTCACTTACTCACCTACTCACCCTGTCTTCATTCCTACGCTCGTTCACTGATCGCGGCCTGGAGCAAACGGAACTGGTTGCCCATGATCGTCATGGCGAGGTTGTGCTGCATTTGGTTCTTGGCAATTTCGGTAACTTGGTGCTCAACGCCGACGTTGCTGTCGTCGTGGTGCAAAATCGTGCCGATCCCTTCTTTGACCTTCTCCATCGGTCGCGACGAAGCGTGGGTCCGCGACGACTCACTCTCGGGCTGCGGCGACTGCTGTTGCTCGACGATCGCTTGCTTCAGCCGTTGCTGAAACTGAGTTACTGACAAATCCCGAGTGCGATACCCAGGCGTGTCGATGTTCGCCAAGTTGCCAGCCAGCACTTGATGCCGGGCTTGAGCAAAGTGGGCAACTTGCTCGGCGACCGGTATCGAAGTCGAGGTGAACAGGTTTTCGATCATGACCTTGGCCTCGTCGGGTTACGGTGAATGCAATCGTTGTGCCGGAGCGTCGACTCGGTGCACGTGCTGGCATATCCAGCGGTGTTTTGTCTTTCGCGTCAATCAATCAGGTCCGCAACGCGCAGTTTCTGCCGGTCGACTGCGGCAGCTTTTGCCAGTTGGGCCGTCTCGTGTAACTTTCC
>JAEUIL010000679.1 GCA_016794255.1 Planctomycetaceae bacterium
AAGGGCATACTTTGTCCACGTAGCGTGATTCGCACTACGCTTGCGGTTTCGCGCCGTCTTGCCACTCACGCTCAAAAAAACATCGCCGGCTGTCGCGGGCTCTCAACGAGACTCGCGACAACCGGCGTTTTCTGTTCACCGTCAGGTGACGTTCGCGGCGCTCAACTACTTCTGCGCCGCGGCTTGCCGGCAGCACGAGGCAGTCGCCTCGACATCGGCACAGCCACCGTGACAGTTCGTGCAGTCGCAGTCACTGCAGAAGCAGGCCGTCGACTTAGCTTGCGCCCAAGCCAACAAGCCACCCGCGATCAAGAACGTAGCGATAGCAATCTTGCGTAACATGGAACTTCTCCCATTGAAATGAAATCTTGTTGGAGCGCGGCAACTGCCGTGACAGCGCACGGAAAACCAGTCGCCTTCGCTCGGAACTCAGAACGAACCTCGACACACGACTCGGGGAGAAAGGTGGTCAACGCCCGGTTGAGGAGCGCTACCACCCGGCGAGTCAGGTTCGAAAGCAATGGAGTTCGATCACCCAATCGCGCGGCGGACCGGTATCGCGCCGGGCGAGCATGGTCGCAGTGATCGTCATTCGCGGCGGCAGCGCGGTGACGACATCCGTCGCTAGCCACGCAGGAGTGACGGTCCCCGGCGATTTGCGTTCGTTGGAACGCGGATCAATCGGCGTCGCGCAACCACACACGCGCTGCCATTCGCAAGCAAAACGAGTTTCCCGGCAGCACGACGAGCTGGGACGAGTCCGCGCCGCCTGACAACAGGCTTCGCGTGATGGTTGGTGACAGCGACAGGCCAGGGTCGGCACGTTCGTCAGCCCCAGCGCGACAGCCACTAGGCCGCCAATCAACGTTCGACAAGTGAGTAACCAACCGAACATGATCGCACTCAATTCCAAAAGCCAATCCCCAGCACGAACAACATCATCGCCAGTCCGAAGAGCATCGAACCGCACAGCACGATCGCCACATGCAGCCGGGCTCGTCGATCGGCTGCCACGAGCTCATGCCGCCGCCGTCGATCAAAGTGCGTCAGCCACTTGTGTCCGTAGTGATGATGGCTCGGCACATCCGACCAAACTCGCGCGGGCTCGGGAATCTTGAACATCGCGAAGGCTCCGAGTGATCGTAAGAGAACCGCCGTATCGCAACTGGCCCGACCAGCGACACTACGGAGCACCGTTGATCGATCAATGAAAATCTTACGCACGCCGCGCAGAGCAGACAGCTCCCCATGCCTCCGCCGCGAATTTTTCTCGTCTACGATGCCATGGACATTTGGGAAACTCAGATCGAATGCTCGCTGGTTTCCAGTTGCCAGGGGCGATCTTCGATTAACTCGATCTGCGTCGGACTATGAATGAGATACTTCACGCCACGCCAGTCGATTTGCTGGCGAGACGAAGTGTTGACCACCGTCGCGACATGAAAGAACGGCAAGGCGAGCAGCGCCGCCGCTTCACGCACGGCCCGCAGCCAGGAATCGCCGTTGGGTGGCAACTCACGCGCGGCGAGCCGATTGTCGACCACGGCATCGATGACACGAACGCACACGCCGATAGTCAGCAGATACAGCACGAATAACGACCCGGTGATGGCCGCCAATTCGAGATCACCCACCAGAAAGGCCACGACTGCCATCACCGCCGGCACGGCCGCAGCGCCGAGTGTGTCGAGAGCGTGTAGTTGAATCACCGACCAGATCGGGTCATACAGCCGCAGCCACATCAGCTGCCGCGAGACAAAGTTGAACGCGAACGGCAGTGTGCATTCTTCGCTCGAGGGGACGATGAGCGCCGGAGTGGCGTAGACGCGCAAGCCGAGTTGAGCCAGCGCCATCCGCACCGGCGTGTCGTCGACGATCGATTGCCGCCACAGTTGGGCCAAGTCGGCCTGCTCGAATGCGCTGCGACGGATGGCCAACGAGCCGCCCCAAGGCGAATTGGTGATCGCCTGCCAAATCGTGGACAGATTCACCCACAGTTTGCGAAGGTTGGAGCCGAACTGACCCCGTCGGGGACGGAACCAGCGGATGCCGGTCACCGCGCCGATCTGCGGATCGGCCAGCGGCGCGACCAGCTTGCGCAGCCAATCCTCGCCGATGTCCAAATCGCTGTCGCACAGCGCGATCACTTCCGAGCGTGGATCGAGCTCGTCGATCATCTGTACCAGCGCGCTGCACTTCAGGCTGCAAGTTCTCAGCCGCTGTCGCAACGGTTGTACGTCGATCTTCACACCCGACGATCGGGCGAGCGCCTGCACCTGTGGCCAAGCATGATCCTGTGTCGAGTCAACAACCACGCGCAGCTCATAATCAGGATAGTCCTGCCGCATGAGCCGTTCGAGCGTTCGCAGCAAACTCGGATCGACGCCGCGCACGCACACCAGCACCGAGACGCGCGGCCAAACGGCGTTTTCATTCGTCGGGGGCGGTTGCTGCAACTTGCGCACGAAAAGCGCCGTGGTGATGATGTACATCGGATGCAGCACGAACGCCGCAAAGATACACAGTGCCAGAAAGACCAAGACCATCGTGGTCCTCGCTTCCGCTTGTCAACCGCCAGTCCGGCGAACAGGTATCCGCCCCTGTTCGCAGCAACGAACCGGCTCAGACAGTTCGTACTCTCATGTTAGGCAAGCTCTTCTTTCTCGAATCGGTCTTATCAACCGCAGGCATAAAGAATCCGTCCGTTTTTTGACGTGTCAGCGGTCGACAATCGCCGCCGGTCGTCAATTTCGTACGAGTTCATAGAGGCCGTTGGTCATGCCCCAGATCCGTTCGCGACGATGTCGGGCCACTCGCCAACCATGCTCGGCAAACTTGGCGCGCCATTCGTCGTCGGTCCGATTCGAGTGGGGATGTCCGAAGAACTCGAAGTTCAAGCACGAATCCCAAGCGTACGTGAACCAGCGCTGCCATGGACCGGTGATCAAATCCTCGGCCACCATCACGCGTCGCGCGACTCGCCGGACTTCGCTTAGCACCGTATCCTGATCGCGAATATGATGCAACACGAACAGGATGATCGCGACTTCGAACGCATCGTCGTCGAACGGAAACGCTCGGCCATCGTAGAGCACGGGCCGCACCGTAGAC